>JACZVE010000100.1 GCA_022572825.1 SAR324 cluster bacterium | reverse complement strand
GTGAAAGAAACAAGGTCCCTGGAGGTGGGGGTGCCAGATGCGAATTTAATCGCTTTCAGTAGTCGTAAACAGTTCCATCTGGGAAATGTCGGATGGATTAGACAGGAGAAAAACGATGGATACCGTGCTTGACCATACGTTCCTACCAGCCAATGACCCACAAGAATCTGTGCGGTTCTACACGGCTATAATGGGCTTCCAACAGGGGGAGAATTTTGGCCCGTTCGAAGTGGTGCGGGTGAACCAAGACCTGACACTCGATATTGCTCAGGCTGACTCAACCCCGGAACTCCACTATGCCTTTGCGATGGACCGTGAAACTTTCGACGCAGTCTTTAATCGGATCAAAGCAGCGGGACTTACATACGGTGACGGTCCGTTTTCTTCCAACAACATGCGCGGACCGGGAAGAACGCACGGAGCTCATGGTTTAGCGGACTCGGTCTACTTCCACGATCCTAGTGGACACATGATTGAAATCCGATCGTATTGAGTGGTTTGAGCAGGCAGATGCAAGTGCCTATCAGGGCGATCTCACCATTTTCAGCCCTTCCCACCGCTGATGACCTGCCAATCAAATCAAGCCCTCATTCCTGGTGTTTCGCTGGTGTTCGGTCATTGAATCAAATCAGGTTGGAGCGGCATGATGTCGATACCATTTCCAAAGTCGCGGTATCGGAGGTTGGAGGAGTCTTCCAGGCGGTCTTGGCGGTTCAATCCGGGGGAATAAGGAATAAGCTCCATTAAAATTTTAATCTGGATTTTGCAGGTGGCCCTGACGGGGTTGTTCCTTTTTGTCGGCACCCTGAAGGGATTTCAACCCGTGGAAGTACTTCATGCCAACATCCCCTGGGCGCAGGACGTTCCCCTTTGGGTGCTCCGCCAGGTGGGATTCCCTGAAATTTTGGGCGCTATCGGGGTGATCCTCCCCGCCGTGACCCGCATCAAGCCGGGGTTGGTACCCTTGGCCGCGGGCGGGCTGGCGTTGGTGATGGCGCTGGCGATTGTTTTTCACCTGACCCGGGGGGAGTTTGGGCTGATGGTGGGCCCCTTGGTTTTGTTCGCCCTGGCTGCCTTTGTCGGCTACGCCCGCCTGAAACTGGCGCCGATCACTCCCAGGTAAGCTGAAGCTGATATCCCCAGTTGAACTCGAAATTGGCAAGCCCCTGCTAATTTGCCAATTGGCAGATCACTCCGGCAGCAGGAACGGAGGGGGCGGGCAGGATCGGAGATGTAATTCCCCGACGCTGTTGGAGCCTGATACCAAATTGTGTTCAAACAAAGTTTTATGCGGTATCGCGTTAACCCCACCCCCGCACCGCTACGCGGCGCTTCCCCTCCCCTCCCCGCGTCCCCGGTAATCCAGACCACCGGTGTCCTCGAACCGCTTCATCGCGGGGCTCCTCGCGAGCTTCACGGGGACGGGAGGGCAAGCGCGCCGGATCGATTCTGGGCGGCACGCACTATATTGGTTCCAATCCATGCTTGCGGATCAGCTCCAGCGCTTTCAATGCCGGTGCGTACTCCGGCGCGAACTCCAATGCGTTTTCAAAGGAACGCCTGGCCTCCGACACCCGACCCCGCATGACCAGGACGCGGCCAAGATTGAAGTGTGGGAACTGGTAGCAGCAGTAGCGTTTTGCACGCATGGCCTTCCTGAGCCACGGGATCGCCTCGTCGGGCCGGCCGAGGTCGATGAGGTAGACGCCGATGTCGTTATAGGGATTTCCATAGTGCGGGTCGACTCCGATGGCCTCCTTGCACTCGGCAATGGCCTCCTCGAAGCGGCCCAGCATGCTCAACGACCAACCACGGAACGTATAGCCCTCGGCGGTGGGAAATATCTCGATGGATTTACTGAAACGCTCGATGGCGCCCTCGTACTCGCCGAGCAGATGAAGCAGGTAACCCTGTTTCCAGAGCACGTACGCTTCCCGCGCGGGCGGGATCGCATCGCCAGGCTCCTTGGCCAGTGACGGCGGGAGGGGCAACATCCATAGCAGGAAGAACAGAACCAAACCCATCCTGACGCCGTGCCGCCAGCTCATAGTCACACCCCCGGGGATTGTTTGACAGGGTTGCCACTCCGTGTGGGCCGCCAAGCCCGATCCCCACGCTCGTCTTTATTCTACGCAAACTCAAATAGATATTGAATAGCCGGGAAGCAGCATCACACTGTTTCCCAGTGCTCACCGGCCACCGATGCCGCGTCACTCCGGTGAACCGCAAGGAAGGTTCTACTCCCCCGTAAGCTAGTCCTGCGGGTTCATCCCATGTTACGGTTGATCGCACCGGATGCGGGTCAGGGCGGGTTGATCCCGCTTGCGCGGCAATCGGTCGGTCCCATGCGGGCCGCGTTGCGCTGCAGGATTCCTGTGTCGGCCGATCGATCCAGGCGAATGGGGAGGCATGGCAGAGGCCGAAGTTCATCACGACGTCAACCGTTGGATTTTGCTGACGGTCGTGATGCTGGGCACGTTCATGGCCGTGCTGGACACCATCGCCTTTCACGTGGCGCTGCCGTATGTCATGGGCGCCTTCGGGGCCGATATCGAGCAGGTCAAGTGGACCACCATCGGATTCATGATCGCGGCGGCGGTTTCCATGCCGCTCACCCACTGGCTGGGACAGCGCCTGGGATACAGCACCCTGTACGTTTCGGCCCTGCTGGTGTTCGCTGCGGGGGCAGCCTTCAGCGCGGCCTCCTGGTCCCTCGATGCCCTCATCTTCGGGCGGATCGTGCAGGGGGTGGGCGCCGGCGTCGTGCAACCGGCCAGTATCGCCATTCTCACGCGCACCTTTCCGCCGGGCATGAGAGGGCGGGCCTTCGGGGTGTGGTCCGCGGGCGTGATGCTCGCCCCCATCCTGGCGCCCGTCACCGCTGGCGTGCTCATCGAAGAATTCAGCTGGCGCGCCATTTTCAGCATGAGCCTGCTGGTCAGCGGCGCCGCCGTGATAGTCTCCGTCGCCGTGCTCAGGGTTGCGCGCGGCGACCGGCCGTCTCCCTTCGATTGGAAGGGTTATCTGACCTTGAGCACCTTTCTCATGTCCGGGCTGGTGACGCTGTCCGTGGGACAGCAGGAGCAGTGGAGCTCGCAAACCGTTCAGCTTGGCGCCGCCATCGCCCTGGTGTCATTTGTGTTGTTCTTGCTGGCGGAGTGGGGTGCGGAGGACCCCATTGTACCCTTGCGCCTCTTTCGCATCCCGGATTTCTCCCTGGCCATGCTGCTCACCCTTTACAAATCCCTTGCCCGGGTGGGGGCGGGATTTCTGTTGCCGATATTCCTGCAACGGGTGCAGGGCCGGGGAAGCATGCAAATCGGATTGCTGCTCACACTGGGCCCGGTGATCAATACCGTGCTCAACCCGGTAGTGGGCTATCTGACCGATCGCATCGGGAGCAGGTGGCTCACGGTGTTGGGGACCCTCTGCCTTATTTATTATCTGTTCGACTATAGCTCCATAGACGGCCTCTCGGATGTGGCGTTTATCCTGTATCCGCAGATATTCCGCGGCGTGGGCATCTCCCTCATCGATACACCCGTCATGACCGCCGGTGTGAATTCAGTATTCCGGGAGGATACGGGCAATGCCTCCTGGATGCTCAATCTCAGCCAGCGCGTGGGAGGTGCCGTGGCCGTCACCGTCATCAGCTCGCTGCTGCACCGCCAGAAGATGATCGAGCAGGAGCTTGTCGGGGGAAGCGCGTCGACCAACAGGTTCCCTTCCCTGGCCCTGGCGCAGCGGGCGATGCATTCCGGATTTTCCCCCTATGCGGCCAAGGCGGCGTCCCAGGCGATCCTGGTGGGCGAGCTCGGAAAAGCCGCGACCACGCTGGCCTACCAGCACATGTACCTGCTGTGCGGTATCGGCATGCTCTCCTCGCTCCTCCCGGCCTATCTGCTGACCGTCTTCAAGATGCCTGCGCGCGCGCGGGCCAGCGAAGGGCAGGTTACCGTCGCGTGAAGCGGTGGATTCAGGCACGACACCGCATCGCCTCGGCCAGCGCCACACCCGCGGCCACCGAGACGTTCAGCGAGGCCATGGCGCCGTGGGCGTGGATCGCGCAGAGGGCGTCGCAGGCTGTGCGGGTGGCCGCCGCAAGGCCTTCGCGCTCCTGGCCCAGCACCAACACCAGGGGTCCGGCCACCCCGCGCTCGCGCAGCGCCGCCGGCAATGCCAAGGCTGCGTCCGATTCCAGCCCCAGCACGCGGAAGCCCGTCCGGCGCAACTGCCGCAGCGCCCCGCTCAGCGTCGGCGCCCCATACAGCGTCACGTGCTCCGCGCCGCCCTCGGCCACCCGCAACACGGCGCCATTGACCTTGTCGCCTGCTGCCGCGCCTCCCACCAGCAGACCCGTCACGCCGAAAAATGCGCAACTGCGCACGATCGCGCCCAGGTTGTGGGGATTGGCCACGCCATCCAGCGCCAGCCACAGGTGTCCCGCCTCGGCCGCCCTGGCCGCGAGGGTTCTCGGGCAGGGCCGGTATCGCAACGGGCGCGACACCACCACCAGGCCCTCGTGGTGCGGGCTGCCGGCCGTCTTGCGCAGGCTTTCGGCGTCCAGTTCCCGGTACGGAATGCGCCGGGCGGCCGCCCAGGAAAGGATGGCGCCCAACTGCCCCCGCAGCGCCGGCGCGTGATAGAGCCGCAGCAGATCGGCCGGCCGGTGCTCCAGCAACGCCAGGGACGCCTTCACGCCGTAGACGGTCTGCTCTTCGCCCCCGGGCGGGCGACGAGCGCTCGTCTCCATCGGCTACGATCTCCCGCGTGCGCGCGCCGCTGCCAGGCCCTGCTTTTTCCTTTTGCGTTCGGCGGGCCTCGGCCGCGCGACCGGGCCGCGCTTCGTGGGCCGGAGCGCCTCGGCGGGCAGCTCGCCCATGGCCGTCACCTCGCGCCTGTCGTGGTAGAGCTGCCGAATGCGCCAGTGAAGCCCGGGCACGCCTTCGAAAAGCGCCTGCACCGGCCGCAGGGCCACCAGGGGTTCCCGTTGGGGAAGCTTGATGTTGACGATGAAGCGGCGGGCCCAGCGGCCGGACAGCCATTTGCGCAGCAGCCCCAGGCAGACACCGGGCGGGATGAGCATGTCGCTGAGCAGCCAATCCACCGGCAGCCATCCAGGCGGTGGGCGAAAGCGCAGGCCGTCCTCACGCAGGTGCGTCAGCGTTCCGGCCAGCGCGTCCGGGCCCGTCAGCTTGAGCGGGCCGCGGTCCACCGCCAGCACGCGGCAGCCGCGCTTGAGAAAGGCGTAGCTCCAGCCGCCCGGCGCCGCACCCAGGTCGATCGCGCGTTCCCGCGGCCGGGGTTGTCGGCCCAGCACTTCCAGCGCCTCCTCGATCTTCAGGTACGCGCGCGAGGGCGCCCGGTGATCCATGCGCATGCGGTGCACGCCGCCCGGGTAAAGCTCCGGCAACAACTCGGCAGGCGAAAGGGCGCTCCAGACGCCTTCGGCGAGCAGGCAAAGTTGCCACACCGAGCCGCGGCCGCCCTCGCCGCGGAACCGCTCCGCGGGCAGCAGGGCGGCGTGGGATGCCGGCTGCGCCTGCGCCCACCGCCCGCGGACTTCGGCTTCCAGGCGCGCGGCGCGCGTACCCTGCGGCTTTCCGCCGGTGGGATCGGGGGTGAACACGTGCAGGGCGTAGGGCGGAGGCCTGACGGCCAGTTGCGGCAGCACGCGCCGCGTTATCCGCTCCGCCAGCGCCGCGCAGTCCCGCTCTTCCCAGAAAGTCGCGGCCGGCAGCCGCTGACGCTCGAAGACGAGGGGACGATCCCCGCCCGCTTCGGTAGCGTCATCCGCCGCCTCCTCCCAGGCCACCCAGCCCTCGCCCTGCATGGGCCTGCCGCCCTGGGGGCTGGGAAATAGTACCGCGGGCGGCGCTCTCGACAGCAGCTCCTCCCTCAGGGGCGCCTCAAATCCCGGGCGGCAAAGTGAGATGTGCGGCGTTTTTTCTTCCAAGCATGGGTGCGGAGGCCCGGCGCTCTCCATAAAATTTCCACAATTCCTATATAATTCCTGCAGGTTTGCAGGGTTAAATGCGTGACAGAACGAACGCTTTCCGAGACAAACCCAGGAGAGAGGGCCGAAGGCCCATGTCCGTCACCATTAAGGCTCCGGTACAAGCACAATTGCACTTGAGCAGCTTCTGGGCTCACTATTTCAGCGAGATACCCACTTGTACCCGTACCGGTTGCAAAGAGGTGGCGATTGAGGTAGACCCTTATTTCCCTTATTTGGATGACTTCAACCGCTGTGCCCTGCATCGTAAGGAGGCGGATACGATAGCTGAATCGGGTTCCGTATCTTAAATACGCACACGGTTTACGGTGTCCCCTAAAGGTGTGTCGTTCGTGTGGTAAGCGTCCCCCCTAACCCATTCCAGTACCACGCGGGCGGCACACCTTTTTTTTCGCCCAAATGCACCTTCGCCAGCTTGTCGGCACCCCGCGCGACAGCGCTGCTGGGATAATCGGCTCCCTAAAAACGGGCCACCGCGTCCCTCACCATCCTCTCCACGGTCCCATCCAGCGGACCCACCAGCACCAGGTACAGATTCTCCCGTACGAACAGCCGGCGCGCCAGCTCGTGCAGCTCGTGCCGGGTAATGGTGCGCACGCGCATCCGCTCTTCTGCCTCATCGCGCACCGTGGCGTACAGCAGTGGCCAGCTGTAGCGCTCCACCTGTGCTTCCAGTGAATCCCCTTCGAATTCCAGATCGAACAGGTGGCGCAGGCGCGCGCGCGCCACCTCGTCCTCACTGGGGCCCCGCAGGCGAAAGGCGGACAGCTCCTCCAGCAAAATGCGCAGCAATTCGGCGAGGCGGTCAATCTTGACCGAAGTGGCGATCTCCAACGCGCCGGCGTCCCGGTAGGGCGTGTAGCCCGCCGCGATGTCATACACCAGGGCCAGCTCCTCCCGCAGCACGCGCTGCAGCCTGCTGGTGGGTCCGTCGTCCAAGGTGCGGGACAGCAACGTGGTTGCCAGCTCTTCCGCGTCGTTGTAACCGGGTGCCGGGAAGCTGAGCTGCAGATGGAACTGGTTGTCCGCGTCGGGTACCAACTTAAGGTGTGGCCCGGAGGCCCGCGAAGGCGGCGCGGGCGGCGCGGACAGGGTCACCGGATCGCAAGCGCCGCGCGGCGGCCAATCCCCGAAATGCTCCCCTGCCAGCGCGACGCCTTCGCTCACGCCGACCTTGCCCACCAGGGCCAGCACCGCGTTGGCCGAGTGGTAATGGCGCCGATGATGGGCACGCACCTGCGCCTCGCTGATGGCCGAGACCGTGGTGGGAACGCCGCCGACGGATTGCCCGAGCGGATGTTCCGGCCAAAGCACTTGGGAAGCCAGGGCGGCCAGATTAATCAGATGTCCGCGCTGATTGTAATCGTAGAGCAACTCGTGCAGCAGGATCTGCCGCTCTTTTTCCAGCTCCGCGAAGGTGGGTGTCCGGACAAAGCTGGCCAGGTATTGCAAGCCTTCGCCAAGATGGTCGGGATGGGCGACAAACTCGTAGTCGGTGGCCTCCACGCCCGTGTGGCCATTGAGCATGCCACCCACGCTCTCGAAGGCCCGGTTGAGCGCCTCCCCGTCGGGAAAGTCCGCGTTGCCTCGAAACAGCAGATGCTCGAGAAAATGAGAGATGCCGCTTTCACGCGGCGACTCATCGCGCGAACCCACGCGAATCATCAGCGTGACGAGCACCTGGTGCGCGTGGGGCATGTCGATAACGACCGTGGTGAACCCGTTGGGCAGGCGGTCTGTGTGGCGGATGGTCATGAAGCAGGAGAGCGCCCCTCCGGCGGAACCCCGGTCACGGCGCGGCGCCCGATCGGCGGTGAGGTTCAACCGCGAGGCCCGGCCGCGGCGTGAGACGTCCTAAGATTGCCTTACGGTGTTGCCTGGCGTGTTGACGGACGTGTTGTTTTACGGCGCGCGTCTTGCGGCGCCGCATTACAGCTTGCTCGGGTTCGCGGGAGCGTGCGCCTCAGTTGAAAGGCGCCAGCACTTCTTCCATCAGCGCCATCGTTTTGGGCTGGGGCGGCACCAGGGGCAAGCGATAGCGCGCGTCCATCAACCCCAGCACCTGCGCGCCGGCCTTGACCGGGATTGGATTGGACTCCACGAAGCACGCCTCGAACAGGGGCAGCAGCGGCTTGAGCTGCTCCCGTGCCTTGACGTAGTTGCGCTCGGTCATCGTGTCCGTCCATTCGCGCATGGCCTTGGGCACGATGTTGGAAGCCACCGACACCACGCCCACGCCGCCCACGGCCATCAAGGGCAGGGTCATGGCGTCGTCCCCGGAGAACACCTGCAGCTCACGATCGGCCTTCTGGCACAGCGACTGGATCTGGATGATGCTGCCGGAAGCCTCCTTGACGGCGAAGATGGCGCCGTCGGCACCCAGCCTGGCAATGGTATCCGGCGAGGCGTTGCTGCTCGTACGGCCCGGCACGTTGTACAGCATGATCTCCAGGCCGGTGCCGTCGCGCAGCGCCTTGAAATGCTGATAAATTCCCTCCTGCGTGGGCTTGTTGTAATAGGGGCAGGCGGACAGCACGTGCGTGACGCCATAGCCAACGAAGCGCTTGCCACGCTCGACCACCTCGGCGGTATTGTTGCTGGTGCAGCCCGGCACGACCGGCACCTTGCCTTCGGCCATACCCAGCGCCAGCTTGATGATTCGCTCCTGTTCCTCGTCGGTCAGCGTCGGGGTCTCGCTGGTGGTGGCCAGCGGCACGAGAAAGTTCACGCCCCCCTCGAGCTGAAATTCGATGAACCGTTCCAAAGCCTCGAAGTCCACGGACCCGTCCGGCTTGAACGGTGTGATCATGGCGGTGCCGACACCGCAAATGGCGCTGATTTCCATGATGCCCTCTCGCGCTGATTGCCTTGCGGCAGATGAAATAGACCCTACTACTACGCCTCCCATGGC
>JACZVE010000001.1 GCA_022572825.1 SAR324 cluster bacterium | reverse complement strand
CACCATGTAGCTGTCCAGACCCGCTCGACCAGCCTGCGAGACCAGGGTGCCGATGATGTCGTCCGCCTCGAAACCGGGCATGACCAGATAGGGCAGCTCCAGCGCCTCCACCAGGCGCGGTATGTAGGGTAGCTGGGTGACGAGCTCGTCGGGCATCTTTTCCCGCGTGGCCTTGTAATCGGGGTAGCGCTTATGACGGAAGGTCGGCTCCGGGCTGTCCGATACCACGGCCAGGAAGTCGGGCTTCTCGCGCTCCAGTATGCCCAGCAGCGCATACACCAGCCCGTGCAGGCCGCTGACGTTGATGCCCTTGGAGTTGATCAGCGGATTGCGGATCATGGCGAAGTGCGAGCGGTACAGGACCGCCATCGTGTCCACGGCGAACAAGCTGGGCATGGGCCGATTTCCCCAGGGTAGCGAGCGGGCAAGGCGCGCAGTGCCACATGCGCAAGACAGAATCTATACCCCATCGCCGCAGCGAATGGCTAGCGGCCGACTTCGTCGCGACGCTATCGCATCAGGCACTGTGTGGAAAAATTGGGTGGAAAAATTGGCACTCCAGTGCCCGAATGCGTCGCTGCGCAACGCCGCGGACTGCGGCTTCGTCTTTTGCGGCATCGCCGCAAACCTCATCCCCCGAAACGCTCGCTCGCGTTTCTCCCCCCTTCTCCGCTATGCAGGGCAGGGGGGCTTTGCGACAAACTAAATTCGCGGGGGAGCGTGGCTCCCCCCCCGGGCCGCCGGAGGCAGTAACTCACAAGCCTTCTAACCCCCTGCGGGCGGCACGTGGGCTTCCTCCCGCAGCACGGCCTGCTCCATCTGTTCGCGTGCGGCGGCCAGGGCGGGGGACCGCTCTCCCTCGCCGGCCGTGAACATCTCCTCCAGGCGGGGATAGCTGGCGCGCAGGGTCCGCAGCGGCAGGTAGGCCGCGCGCCGCTGCGCGGGGGTACGCCAGCGATAGCCGTTGCTGTTCACAAACGCCGCCCAGGTCGCCGACAGTGCGGTGCGCTCCCGGTAAATGCTCAGCAGTCCGCCGCGCATCGCCTCGGCGGCGCTGCGCCGCTCGCCCTCAATTCGCGCGATGCGGCGGGCGAATTCCTGCAGGTCCTTGCGCTGCTTGGCGGCCTGATCGGCGGGCACCCGAGCTTCCCGAAGCCGGGCCGCGGAGGTCTCGTGCTCCTCCAGACGCCGGGCCAGCGCCTGCCAGGCGGCATACTGTCCCTGCAACTCTGCAATGCGGCCGGCCAGCGCCTTCGCGGCGAGCACCGGCTCCGGCGGCTCCGGCTGGCGGTAGCCGAAATCGATGGGGTAGATCGCCCCCTGGGCGGACAGAGCGCCGTCGCGGGTGGGATGAATCAGATAGCCTTCAAAAGCCCGAAAGGCGCGTCCTCCAGCCTCGTAGGGCACGGCGAGCAGGACGAAGTAGCGCAGTCGCCTTGCCGGGTCGCTCACGCGGAATGCGTAGGTAAACGCGCCGTCGCGGTCGCCCTTCGTGTCGCCCGACAGCAGGGGCCACTTTGCGCCCGCGGTGCGGACGTCCGTAATGCTGAGGTAGCCGCCGGGTGGACTGCGCCTGTCCAGGTACACTTCCACCACCAGCTTGTGCGGCAGACGGGGAAAGGCGGAGGGCCGCAGCAAGCGCCCCTCGCCGATCAGCACCCGCCGCGGCGCCGAGCCTTGCCCGGCGGGGGGAAGGGCGACGGGTCGCGCGTGCGCCGGAATGCGGGGCAGAATGGCGCGGGTCTCGGCGACGATTTCCGCCAGATCGCCCACCTCGGGCAAGGTCCCTTGGCTTCGCCCGTTCGGCGGGCCGGGGGCTGCATCGCGCCGGTTCGCGTCGCAAGCGGCCAGGGCTCCCACACACAGCACCGGCAGCAGGATGCGCAGACCGAGCCGCGTGACTCGTCCCAGTGCCGTGGTTATTTTATCCGCGGATTGCGCGGATTGCGCGGATTTCAATGGAAAAAGCTTTACTTTCGGGGAGTCGCATACAGCCTCATCCGCCGACGTCAACATCGAAACGGCACGCATGAAATTACCCGCTGCACATGTATCTGTGTCATCCGCGAAATCTGCGGATGAATTTTTCCAACGTCCCAACTCGGCATCAGCCGATATCCATGAATTGGTGGGGGATGCAGGGTCAACGGCGTATGAAGAAACCCGTGCCCCAGCGACGCGGCCACGTCGCACCGCATCACCTGTGCCGACCGGGCCGCGCCTCGCCCGGCGGAGAGATTATCGGGACGGTGCCGTCTGCACCTCAGGCGGCGGAAGAGGGGCTTCCAGGAGCCGCAGCGATGCCACCCGCCATCGGAGCGGCGCGCGCTCCAGGCGCAAGACCACCTCCACCTGCGCTTCGCCGCGCGCTCCCTCCACGTCCAGCACCACCGTCGTCTGTTGTCCATCAGGCGTGCGCGCGAGACTGGGGGAGCCGCCGAACTCCATCCCGTCGCCCACCGCCTGGTGCACCTGTCCGTATCGGCTGGCCGCGCCGAGCGCCGTTTGATAGGCGGCGCTGCGGCGAACGTTCCAGAATTCCACCAGCAGGATCGCCAGCATCGTGGCGAGAAAAAGGATCGCCATTCCCAGCAATCGGCGCGTGAGGTGCGCGGGATTGCCCGCGGCGACCACGACGGTGCCCGCCAGGCGGTCTCCCAGCCTGCGATAGTAGCGGTCCACGAACATGGCCACCGCTTCCAGGGGCAATATGGCCAGCGTAAGATTGCGCAGCACCAGGCGCGGCAGGCCAGGCACCGCCGCCGGATCGTTCGCCCGCACGACGGCTATCCCCATGAACCACTTTCCCGGACTGCGGCCGTTGAGCCCGTCCTTCGCCAACAGCACCACCATCGCCGCGGCGAACCACAGCGCCGGCGACTGATCGCCGGAGAAGGGTTGCGGATTGAGATCCCAATGCGCTCCCAGCGACGCCTTGTGCGCCAAGTTGAGCATTACGATCGCCAGCAGATAGTCGATGATGAGCGCGAAAAGCCGCAGATGATGCGGCGCCAGGGCCAGGGGTGCGGCGCTGGAAGTGGCGGAGGATATCATTGGCACCTATCGTGTCCGGAGAGATGCCCCGCCTGCGCCGAGTTGTGAATGCCGGGCGTGCCACCGGCACGCGAGGTGCTATTGGGATTCAACGAGCAGGGCGGCAGGCCGGGTGTGAAGCTCAGGCGGAGCGGCCGCTGTGGGCCAGCAGCGTCTCCAGTCCCTGTACGTTCATCCCGTCCGGCTCCAGTATGCGGGCCTGCACGGTGCAGGAAGGATCGCAGTCTGGCTGCCAGGGAAAGCGGCCGTGGGCGTCCGGCCAGATGAGCCGCAGCCGTCCGCCCGTGATGGGGGGTCCGCCAGGGTCGATGGGGTTATTGAGCACGAACAAGTCGTATCCCCTCAACAGGTCGGAGAAGAAGTCTCCCGAGCGCAGGCGCTGCCCGGATTTCACGCGCTCCACCAAACCCGCCAGCAGATCTCCGCCCAGGTCCGGCGGCAGCCCGATCACTTCCAGTTCGGGATGCTCATAGCTTGACTCCAGCCCGACGGTAAACTGATAGCGGTGGTGCCCCGTCTCGCTGCACAGGAGCGCCCAGCCGCGCGTTTGCAGCTGTCGGCTGACCTGCAAGAGCAGGTCGCTCGTGGACTCGATGTGGATGCGCTCCACCGCGCTTGCCCTGGAAGATTTGTGGGGGGTTGGGGGACACGGTCCCCTTTCGCCGATCAGTCATGAAATTCGCGTGCCAGCACCCGTGCCTATTGCATGAATTTCGCGTCGGACAATGGGCGCAACATCTTGTGTAGCCCTTGTGACATCGCCGTGTAAGGGTGCGCGGAATTCTGACGGGGAGTAACAGGGGATCAATGAGCCAAGTTCAACTGGCCCAGCAACTCGGTCATCTCGTCCGAGGGGTTGCGGGCCTGCAACTGCTCCACATGGGTGGCTAGCGTGGCAAAATCGCCCCGCTGCGCGAAAATTTTGATCAATCCCAGCCGGGCGAACAGATTCTCCGCGTCGTTTTCCAACAAATTATTGAACTCCAGCTCGGCTGCGTCGGCGTCACCCTGCAGGTACAGCGCATAGGCACGGCATTCCTGCAGGTCGACGTAGCGCTGCGCATCCGGTGCGTTGTTCACCAGCTCGAGCACCTGGTCGATGTCCGCGCCGGTGCCGCGTAACAGCAGTCCCCGGCACAAATACAGCAACACGCCCGCATTGTCGGGGTCCTGGCTATGAAGCGCCTGCAGATCGTCCAGCGCCTGTTCGTAATCGCCCGCCTGCAGCTTCAATTGTGCCAGATTGAGCCGCGTCAACACGCTGGCCGGATTCCGCGCCAGGATGGACTCGTATTCCTCCTGTGCCTCCGCGGTTTCCGCCAGCAGCTCGTGGGCGTAGGCCAGATTATGGCGCGCCATCAGGTTGTCCGGATCCAGCCGCAACGCTTCCGCGAAGCGCATTTGCGCGGCGAGCACGTCATCCTGCACCAGGGCGAAGCAGCCGAGGTTGTACAGCGCCGTGGCCTTCTCGTCGTCGCTCAGCCCACTCAGTCGCGCGAGATGGGCACTCTCCTGCTCCCTGATCTGCTCCGCGCCGGCATCGTCGGCGGGGCCGTACATGGCGCGGTTAAGGGCAAAACGGAGGGAGCCGCCGCCCGATTCATCCAACAGCAGGTTCAATCCGTTGAGGGTGTCGCCTTTGATGTACCGCTCGAGAAAGCGATCGTTCTCTGCCGTCATGTCCTCCGTCCGGTCGGTGGCAGCGTGCAGGTCGCGTCAGTGGATTGCCCGAAACCTGGCGCGGGCACGCAACCCATTTAACACCAATTATCCATCGCCTGACCTACGCCAAGGTCCGGCGCTTTGGAAAGCTCGTGCATTCAGGCCTCCTGCGTTCAGGGCCGGAAACGCTCGCCCGCTCGCGTTCCTCCCTCGCGAGTCGCGCGTTCCTCCCTTGCCAGCCGCGCGTTGCTCCTGGCTCACTGCGCATTCAGTTGATTTGTTTCACCACCTGATTTTCGAACACGACCACCCTCTCCTGGAATTGCCACGTCGTGCGCTTGGTGTTGACAACCGTTTCCTCGCGTTCGTTCAAGGGCTGTCCCAATGCCCAACCTGCCTCCCGCAGGGAGTCTCCGATGCGGATTACGCCGGAAAGAAAGCGGGTTATTTTTTCCTTGCCGACAACGCGTGCGACCATCTCACCGTACACCCGGGACAGGAACGTCTCCGTCTTGCCCGCCCGGTAGATACCTGCCGTGCCCCGCGCCCAGGCCTGCAAAGGCCTGCTCAGCTCGTAGCGCACCTTTTGCCAACGCACCTGAGCGAATCGCGGATCGGATTGGGACTCGTTGAGCAACTCCATCCCCGAGACGGGTACGCGCAGCGAGGTGAAGGCGTCGCTGCCGTCACTCGGTATACGGGAAAACACCAGCACCGGTTCCGGTTGGGCGGCGAGGATCTCGTGTGGAGCAGTGGGTGTCCACCCCTGTCCGGCCACCTTGGTCGTCCTGGGCGGATAGATGATCTTGTACCAGATCGTGTCCTGGCTATCGACCGTCACGTCGACCACCGTGAAGGCCAGGCGCGGCCGCACCAGATATCGGCTCCCCGTGCGGGGCCCTTTGGTGTAAATATACGTATTGACCAGCGTGAAATACGCCCCGATGCCCTCGCCCCACGCCACGGAGGCGCACATAGGCAGCCACAGCAGAAGAGCGAGAACGAGACGCCGGTTCACGTGAACTGTTTGCTATGCAGACAAGGTTCGAATTGCCTGCGGCGACCGCTTTTATTAGTTGTATGAGAAACTTTCCGGAAGACTGGCCCGAAAGTTTTCCCGCGATTCTTCAAAGACCTTTTCTAAAGTACCAGACCTGCGTGTCACCATAGCGCTTCGTCCGTATGGGTTCAAGGCCGGTCGGTGGCTCCAATTTTTGCGCTCGCGCGGCTTCCACGACGATGGCCGCTCCGGGCCCAATCCAGGGTGCTGCGGCCAGCCGACCCAGGAGGGCCCCGTAATCGCGGAACTGATAGGGCGGGTCCAGCAGTGCGAGCGTGACGGGCGCGGCGACCCGCGGATGGTTCAGCCAGGATTCGGCGCGGGCCACGACGACCCGTGCGGATGCGCGGGTCAGGCCCAGGGCTTCCAGATTGGAGCGGATCACGGCCGCGGTGCGGGCGTGAGCTTCCACGAAGTCGCAGAATGCGGCACCGCGGCTGAGCGCTTCGATGCCCAGGGCCCCGGAGCCGGCGAACAGGTCGAGCACGTGGGCGCCTTCAAGGGGGATCAGCGATTCCAGCGAGCCGAATATGCCCTCGCGCACTTTATCGGAGGTGGGGCGGGTATGGCGGCCCTTTGGCGCGGCCAAGCGGCGGCCGCTCAGGGTTCCCCCGATGACCCTCAGCATGGCGACCTGCTTGCATGGACCCCCGGCACTCGCCCCGCGCGCGGTGGCGCCCCGAGGGCCAGGGACGCCTGGCATTGGCGTCCGGATGGCGGCGTGGTTAAATGCGAACCGTCCGCGCTCGGTTCATCGGATCTCATCCTCGTGACGGCGAATGTCTCAGTACCTCCAATTCACGCGCAGCGCATTTTACGCCCTCATCGCCGCGCTCCCCTTGCTCGTCGCCTACGAGTTGCTGCTCATAGCGGGCGGGTCGCCGCACGGCGGGCAGGTGCGCAATGCGGGAGACGTGTGGTTGCGGATGCTGCTTGCCAGCCTGGATGTGCGGCCCTCCCAGGCAACGTTGGTCATGATTCTCGTGCTCGTGCTGGCTCTGCCGCTGGTCAAGCGGCGGGCGATCACGGTGAAGGGCGCTTACCTGGGGTTGATGTTGCTGGAGGCGCTTGGCTACAGTCTGGCGCTGGGGCTGACGATCAACGTCATCCTGGAGTTCATATTCTCGGCCATCCCCTCCAGCATGCTGGGCAGGTTGGTGCTGACCGCGGCCGCCCCCATGGAGCAGGGAACGATACAGGGGCTGGCTTTGTCCCTCGGCGCCGGACTGTTCGAGGAGTTCATTTTCAGGGTTGTGCTGTTGGGGGCCTTGCTGTTTACGACGCGATTCTTTCTCCCCTCGCATCTGGCCGCCTTGGTATCTATCGTGCTGGCGTCACTGCTGTTTTCGGCCGCCCACTATATCGGTCCGCTGGGCGATCCGTATTTCTTCGCCAGCTTCATGTTCCGCTTCATCGCCGGGCTGCTATTCTCCGCGCTGTACTACGCGCGCGGCTTCGCCATCACCGCATACAGCCATGCCTTCTACGATATCCGCGTGATCCTGTTCTGAGCACGCTTTATGCCTGTTGGCCGCGCCGGGCCCTCGTTGTGCGCCTCGCCCGGCCCACGGGTTGGGCGGATCGGGGCGCGTCGGCGCCGGTTCAGGTGCCGCCTTTGTGCTCGATCTGCAGGCGCTGCTTGAGTTCCAGCAGCTCGGAATCCACGTTATCCCCACCGCCGTCCAGACTGGCGAACCGTTGCTCCAATTTGTCCCCGGTGAACTCCTCGCTCAACTCTTGACGGGCATCGGCCAGGGCGGACATTTCCTCGATCTTGTTCTCCATGCGCTCGATGGTTTCCACCGCGCCGGTGGACTGGATGCCCGCGATGGTCTTGTATATCTGGTCCTGGGCCTCGGCACGCTTCTGCTTCGACACGAGCAGGTTCTTTTTGCGGCGGATCTCCGCGATTTTGGACTCCAGCTCCTTTAGACTTTCCTTGAGCCGCACCACGTTGGCGGAATGCGCGGCGAACTCGGACTGGAACTGAGAGGCCAGCCGTGCGTGCTCGTTCTTGCGGCGCAGCGCCTCCTTGGCCAGGTCGTCGTCTCCCTTCTCCACGGCGATCATGGCGCGTTCCTCCCAGCGATGAACCTCGTTTTGCTGATCCAGCAGGGATTTTTGCAGCCGCTTCTCGTCCGCCACGGAGCGGGCCACGTGTTCCTTTGCCTTGTGGTAGGCCGCCTGCATATCCGTGAGGGTCTGCTCCAGCATCTTGCTGGGATCCTCGGCCCGGTCCAGCAGCGCGCTGAGATTGGAACGCACCACATTGACAAATCGCGACAGGATGCCCATCTTTCCTCCGTCCAAATATTGCCGCGCGGCTCAGCCCGCGGAAACGCCGCGCGGGCTGAGCCGCAAAGGTGCCCAAAGCCTGGCCGTGCCGCCGTCGGGATCGCGCCCTAGGTCTTGAGTATCAGGCCTGCCCCTTTGATGGCGTTTTGTCCCGCCTGCACGAGGGCTTGAGTGGATTCCTCCAATCCCAGCGCGGGATCCAGCGTGGCCGCGGTTATGGCCATGGGCAGATTGACCCCGGTAACGACCTCGACGAGTTGTTCCTCCAGCATCGACAGCGCCAGCGAGCCCGGCGTACCCCCGAACAGATCCACCAGAATGATCACACCTTTGCCTTTATCGCATTTCCTGATCAGGGATTGCAGTTTATGGGACGAGACCTTGGGTTCCTCGCCCTCGGCAAATACGAATGGCGTCAGATGCGTCTGCCCTCCCAGGATCATTTCCGCGGTTTCGACAAGCGACTCGGCGAACTTTCCGTGCGCGGCGACTATCAATCCGATCGCACTGTCCATGACCCGACGCGGCTGGGGCGGATGGCGGACGGACGATTGCGCTGCCCGCCTGCACGGGGGCAGCATCCGTCGCTGGATGGATTCCCTGACTATCCCCCCACGGTCATTCCATGGCAAGGGATGCAGGCTTCGCATCATGGGCGGCCCATCCGACCGGCCCGGCGCCGCACGGCCGAACCGCCGGCGCCTCCCCGCAGATTTCTCCGCAGATTATCGACAGGACGAGGCCGCGGTATTCAGCAGCGCGCCCGATGCTCAGGGAGGGTCCTTGACCCCGAACAATTCCACGACCTGCAGGGGGGACTCCATGGCCAGCAGCCGTTGCCGCGTCCCGGCATCGCGCATCAAGCGGGCAATCTTCGCCAACAGATGCAGGTGGTCGTTGCTTCCGTTTTCAGGCGCCACCAGCAGAAAGAAGATTCGCGTGGGTTGTCCATCGATGGAATCGAAATCCACTTCAGCCCGCGATCGGCCGAAAACGATAGCCGTTCGGGAGAGTTCGCTGCTGCGGCCATGTGGAATGGCGACGCCGTGCCCGATGCCCGTGGAGCCGAGTCCTTCGCGCTCCATCAGGGCGGTCAGCAGCTCGTCCCTGTTCCGAACTGTGCCATTGGCGACAAGCAGCCCCACCAGATCGGAGAGAACCTGCTCCTTGGTGCTGCCCTGCAAATCCAGGTCGATAAGGCTGGGATCGATGTAATCCAGCAGATTCATGAGCACCCAAACGTTTGTCGCGGCTCCGGGGAGCGCGAGGGCCGGCCATGGGCCATGAATGCGATGCGGCACGGCCTGCTCGTCCCCATGGCGCATAGCGATCTCAGAACATTTTCTTGCGCTTGTTGGAGGGCAGCAGGTTGAGCGCTTCGCGATATTTGGCCACGGTGCGCCGTGCCACCTTGACCTTGCTCTCCTGGGAAAGCCGCTCGGCGATCTGAATATCGGTCAGCGGTTCGCGGGCGTCCTCGCTACTGATGATCCTCAGGATCATATCTTTGATTTTCTTTGAGGAAATGACTTCGCCATGGCCCTGGTCGATCCCACTGGTAAAGAAGTACTTCAGTTCGAAGGTGCCCTGTGGCGTGTGTGCGTATTTATTGGTCGTAATCCGGCTGACGGTGGACTCGTGTACGTCGATGTCCTCGGCCACGTCCTTGAGCACCAGTGGCCGCAGGTCTTTGATGCCGTGCTCGAAGAAATCGTACTGGTGCTTGAGAATGCTGCCCGTCACCCGCAGGATGGTTTTCTGGCGCTGCTCGATGCTTTTCATCAGCCAGTTGCCGGCCTTGATCTTCTCCTGAATGTACTCCTGCGTCAGCGATGAATCGGCTTGATTGTTATCGGCCATGGCGCGATAGAAGTTGCTGATCCGCAGCCGGGTGATGCCGGTATCGTTCAAGGTGACCTTGTACTGGCCGTAGCGGTCCTCCCCTTCGTCCGCATCGGCGTGTACTTTATGGATGTACACGTCGGGGATGATGGTCTGGGCGCGCTCGCGGGCAAACGGTCGGCCCGGTTTGGGCTCCAGGTTCATGATCAGCCGGTAGGCCTCGATCACCCGCTCCAGGTCGGACTTGCGGCGCCGCGCGATTTTCTTGAGATCCTTGTTTTCCAGCAGCTTTAGATCGTGATGCACGATCTGGAAGGGCAGCTCGCCCGCCAGCCCCAACGCGCGCAGTTGAATTTCCAGACATTCCTGCAGGCTGCGCGCGCCAACGCCCATCGGATCGAACTGTTGAATCAGCCTCAGGAGGGCTTCCACTGCCGCACCCACCTCCGGTTTGACCTGCACGGGCGCGGTCTGGATACCCTGGGGTGTGTCGTCCTCGTCCTCGTCGAACGTTGGCGGCGCTTTCTTTCCCTTGGTTTTCCCCTCCGGTTGCACGACAAGGTGCCTGGCGGTCAGCATGGCAGGATCGAACCCTTCCGGTGGCGGCAGCGTGAAGCGCTTCTGCTTGTACCCCCGTTCGATCTCCCGGTACAGTTCCGCATCGCTCTCGAGCATTTCCTGAATGCTCACCGTCAGATAACCGTCGTCGTCCGTATTTCCGATCAGATAGCGGCCGATCGCCATTTCCAACGGCGAAAGCGGCGCCATCTCCAGTTGCCAGATCAGATGGTCCTGAAGGGTATCGGCGCGACTGAGAGTGGCCTCCAGATTGGCGTCTTCACCATCGTCGCGGGCGTGGCGCTCGGGGATGATTCCACTACCCGAGGCAATATACTGCTGCCAGTCAATGTCGTTTTCCACCTGCCGATGGTCTTCGATGACGTCCGCGTCGCTGGCCAGGGCATCGGGCTGCTGCGAAGGGACATCCTCATCGAGAGGGTCTGTTTCCTCCGGCGCTTCCTCCAACACCGGATTTTCGATCAGGGCCTGGTCGATCAGCTCGTCCAGCTCCTGGCGCGACAACTGCAGCAGCTTGATCGCCTGTTGCAATTGCGGCGTCATGATGAGCTGCTGGCTCAGCCGCATTTGAAGTTTTAAATTGAGGGACATCGCGCCCGATCGTCAGGTGGGATGGCGTTGTACCGCGGAATTCCCCGCGGAGAATTGCCTCCGACGCTAATTTATCGGCTCCGGCGCTGCCGCGCAAGCCCTTGGCACCGATCTTGCCATCCGGTGCCGATAGGCGTGGGCAGAGGAGCCGGGATGCGGCAAGGCTGGGTTCAAAGGTGGAACTGCTGACCCAGGTAGATCCTGCGGGCTATCTCGTTGTCCACTAGCTCCTCCGGCACACCGTGTACGAGCACTTCGCCCTGGTTGATGATGTAGGCACGGTCCGTAATCCCGAGTGTTTCGCGCACGTTGTGATCGGTTATGAGAATGCCGATGCCCCGGCCGCGGATTTGGGCGATGATCTCCTGGATGTCCAGCACCGCGATGGGATCCACCCCCGCAAAAGGCTCATCCAGCAGGATGAACGAGGGCCGCAGCACCAGCGCACGGGCGATTTCCACCCGCCGTGCCTCGCCGCCGGACAATTGATAACCCAAGGACTGGCGAATCTGCAGCAGGCCCAGTTGTTCCAGCCCTTCCTCCATGTACGCCAGGCGTTCTTCGCGGGAATGGGGCAGTTGCTCGAGCACGGCCAGCAAATTCTGCTCCACCGTCAGGCGGCGGAACACGGAGCGCTCCTGAGGCAGGTAGCCCAGTCCCCGTCGGGCGCGCTTGTGGATGGGCAGGCGGGTGATGCACTCGCCGGCCAGGTAGACCTCTCCCTCGTCGGGCCGGATCACACCGGCGATCATGTAAAATATGGTCGTCTTGCCGGCGCCGTTCGGCCCCAGCAGCCCGACCACTTCGCCCGGGGCGACGGCCAGAGACGCGTGGCTGACCACCGTGCGCCGGTTGTAACGCTTCAACAGACCCTTGGCCGCCAGCATGTCGCCCGAAAGCGGAATGCCGAATTCTTCCGACCCTGGCGCTGCGGAGCGATCGTTCATGCAATTGTTCGCGCCGAGACCTTCGCGTGACCGGTTGGCGCGCTATCTCGCGGAGGGTTCAGCCAATACTAGCGCGCGACGGCGAGGATCGTTTCCAGGTATCGTCTGGATTCCCGCTGGGTCAGCCGGGAGCGCACCGCATCCGCCAATGCCGTGCGGGTCTGGAAGGTGCGGTGTAACAGCGGCGCCAGCTTTTCCAGCGTGGCTGGCGGCAATCCCTTTTCGGACAGGTCGATCATGCGCCGCTCATCCAGTCGGTGCGATGTGCCGCCGGCAACGTCCAAGGTGAGCGTAATGGGCTTTTGCCGATCCTCGCTCTGTATTACGCCTTTGCTGACGTCGGTGTAAACTTCCATGCGCTCCGACCTTACCTCGAATTGGCCAATTTGTTCCATCCGGGCATTGCCCACCAGTAGGATGGTGTTGAGGCGTTGGCGGGATTCGGCCAGATCGCCGGAGATGCGTCGCTCCGGTTGGGCAATGAGAACGTTGCCCACGGCGCGGAACGATTCCAGTGTATAGTCTGCGGTGAAGACCAAAGTCACCGTGTCCGCCGCAATACTGAAGCGATTGTCGGGCTCCTCGATGCGCACACCGCCCGACAGCGTCACCCGATTGGGCTGATCCTCCAGCACGGCCTGCTGCGCTTGCAGCACCGTGGCGCCGGTCTGTGCCGTGGCAGGCGCAGCGCGCTTGAGTGTCGGCGCCGCGGAGGTCGCCGCTGCACCCGGATCGGCTCCAAGCAGCCGCCCCGGCAAGAGGACTTTCATGGGGTGTGCGGGCGAACCACGCACGATCATACGGTTGGGATTCGTTTCGATGACCGCCTCATCGCCCTCGATGCGCAGGTCCGCCTCCTTGATCCGTACATTGCCGGATAGACGGATTACGTCCTGCTCCACCACGGCGTGGTCACTGTGGGTTTCCCGATCCGCCTGGCGCAGCCGGACGTCCTCGTCGAGCACCAGACGCACCCAGCGATCGTCGCTGTCGCGGAGCGCGGTGAGGCTCTGTCCGCGAAAGTGCAGGGCGCGGGAGCGCAGCAGCCCGGTGACGTTGCCTTCCAGATAGGCGATGCCCTTTTTAAGATCGATGCCCCCGCTGCGGTCCGCCTGGATGCACAACTCCTTGCTCTCCGGGCAGCGGAGGGTGGCCGGTTTGCTCTCCGCACCGGCGGGGGAAGCCCACGCGGCGAGCACGAGGAAGACCATCCCGGCAACCAGTGGATTGATCGCGAACATCGGGGCGGGAGGATCGGCCGGCAATACCTCAGGCCGTTTCCCGTTGAAGGAGCGATTCCTGTTCATACCGCTTGGAGTTCTCCACGGCTGCCTTGATAAACGACTTGAACAGGGGATGCGGTGCGAATGGCTTCGATTTGAACTCGGGGTGGAATTGGCAGCCGATAAACCAGGGATGATCGCGCAGTTCGATTGTTTCGACGAGGGATCCGTCCGGGCTGGTCCCGGAGATGATCATGCCGGCTTTCTTCAGTGCCGCTACGAATGCGTTGTTCACTTCGAAGCGATGCCGGTGACGCTCGCTGATCGACTTTTTTCCGTACACCTTGGCGATGGTCGTGCCGTCCTGCAGTACGGCGGGATAAGCCCCCAGACGCATGGTGCCGCCCTTGAGGGTGACCCTTTGCTGTTCGGGCATGAGGTCGATTACGTTGCAATCATTGGACGGATCGAATTCGCCGGAACTGGCTCGCTCCATGCCCGCCACGTTGCGTGCGAACTCGATCACCGCCGCCTGCAGGCCCAGACAGATGCCGAAGAAGGGAACTTTGTTTTCCCTGGCATAGCGGATCGCGGCGATTTTCCCTTCGATTCCCCGCGAGCCGAAGCCGTAAGGCACCAAAATGGCGTCGCAACCCCGCAACACCACCTCCGCTCCGTCCTTTTCCACGTCCTCGGAATTCACGTAGTCAAGGGTGAGTTTTACGTGATTGGCGATCGCCCCGTGTATGAGGGCCTCGTTGATGCTCTCGTAGGATTCCCGGTTGTGCACGTACTTGCCGACCATCGCGACGCGGGCTGTGCTGGTGGGTCGGTTGTATCGCTCGGCGATGTCCTGCCAGGGCTTCAGGTTAGGGCGACCTGTCCAGATGTCAAGGCGCTCCACGATGCGATCGTCCAGCTCGAAGTCGTGCAGGCTGAGCGGCACCAGATAAACGCTGGCCTGATCTTCGCCCGGAATGACGCATTCCTCGTCCACGTTGGTGAACAAGGCGATCTTGCGGCGGATTTCCGCAGACAGCGGCCGGTTTGTGCGGCAGATCAGAATATCGGGCTGAATCCCGATTTCCCGCAATTTGTTGACGCTGTGCTGGGTCGGCTTTGTCTTCAGTTCGCCTGCCGACTCGATGTAGGGAATGAGCACCAGGTGAACGTAGAGAATGTCCCGGCGCCGCAGGTCGAAGGGAAATTGGCGGATCGCCTCCAGAAAGGGCAGGGATTCGATATCGCCTACCGTGCCCCCGATCTCCACCAGCGCGATGTCCACTCCCTCCGCCGCCAGCAGGATCCTGTTTTTGATCTCGTCGGTGATATGGGGAATGACCTGCACGGTCGCGCCAAGGAAATCGCCGCGGCGTTCCTTTTCGATGACTGCTTCGTAGATTTGGCCGGTGGTGAAGTTGTTTTTGTGCGAGTATTGGGCGTGGGTGAATCGCTCGTAGTGGCCCAGATCCAGGTCCGTTTCCGCGCCATCGTCGGTGACGAATACCTCGCCGTGCTGAAAGGGGCTCATCGTACCCGGATCCACGTTGATATAGGGATCCAGTTTGGTAATGCTGATGTTCAGCCCGCGGCTTTCCAGCAAGGCGCCGATCGATGCGGTGGCAATGCCTTTGCCCAGGCCTGAAACCACGCCACCGGTTACGAATATGAACTTCGTCCTCCTGTTGCCCGATGGCATGGATTACCCGCCGGTGGAGGGAAGCACAGGTGAACTCTGTCCGAGCCAGGCGGGCCGCTCACAGTGCCCACTCAGGGTGCCCGCTTTGCCACGAGGCCACCGTACAGGGGCAGCGTTGGACATGTCAATTGCGGGTATGCCGGGTGCATCGCGGATCGCGGTGGCGCGGCAATTGGCAGGCGGCGCCGGTACTGGCGGTCTTCGCTTGGCGCGGCCGTCCCGGCGGGGCATTGCGGGGCGGGGCGACGATAGGGGGAGGGGGGTAGCCCGCCACCGGATGCAGCAGCCGCTGACGGAGTCACGGGCAGCCGATTAGCCCAGGGAAAACAGCTCGCGCTCGAGCAGTTCCGGATCTCCGAAATTGAGCTCCATCAGACGCCGCAGATGAATCATGCTGTCCATGTCGATGGCCAGACAGTGCAGCCCTAGCCGCGACTCATCAATGTGCGCCACCTCGGTATTCATGACGATGGAGACGTCGGAATCGTCCAGGTGTACCCGCAGCAAAACCGGCTCTCCGATTTCCGCTACCAATTCGTCAGGTTTTTCCAGCAGCGCACCCTTCAGGGAAATGTCGATCAGGCGGGTGCGGAAGCTCTTTGCCGGACGATCGAGCGTCAACGTGGACGCGGTGTGGAATAATAGCCTGGAGAATTTCCGAATCCGTGCCATCGCCTTCGGTCGCGTCAAATGAACTATTAATACCGCAAATGAAGTATGATACCTGAAGTATGACACGACCGTCAGACACATTCGTCCACGTTGCGGGCGTGACTGCCCTGCCAGCATCGTGGCCGCGGCAAATAAGTGTTGCAGTGCAGCGTTCTACGTGCGGGGACGTGACGGGAGGAGCAGGAAAGCAATAACGCAAATCCCGCGTCGAAAAAAACCGCGGGGCGATTTGCGCTCCGCCCGGGTGCGGCCGTGCTGGGTGTGCTGTTCAAAGTGCGGCGGCGGAACTTCGACGGGGTGGCGGTCTGTAAGTTGCATCCTGTTGAATTGCGCGCCAACGGCGCCGCGGCGGCGGCCCGGAGGAAGGCCCTATGCCCCCCTCACCGCTCGGGAGCGTTCCACGGAATCCTTGGCATAACGATGCTTCCCGAATCCCTGCCCATAGTGCGCGTGCGATGATCAGTCCACGATATTCAGGCAATCGATTTTGGGTTATACCCGCCTGGATTCTCGGTGGAATCCTGGCTTTGGTGCTGGGCTTGGTGGTGGGATTCCATATCTACGCCCCCAGGGTCGTGCGGCACTTCAATACGGTCATCGCCAACACGGCCAACAACACGCTGATATTCGACGGCAACGATAACCTGCTCGCCGTGCTCGAAGGCCATGAAGACCGCCATACCGTACCCATCTCCCGCATCCATCCCTACCTGCAAAAGGCCGTGGTGGCTATCGAGGACCGCCGCTTCTTCGCCCATCGCGGCATGGACCCGGTGCGGCTGCTGGGTGCCTTATGGGCGGATATCAAGGCAATGGCCTACGAGCAGGGGGCCAGTACCATCACCCAGCAGCTGGTCAAGCTGACTCTGCTTTCTTCCGAGCGCACGCTGCGCAGGAAGGTGCGGGAATTGTTCATGGCCGTCGCACTGGAACGGGACTACCCCAAGTTGAAGCTGCTGGAGCTGTATCTGAACCGCTTATACTTGGGCAACGGCTTGTACGGAGTGGAAAAGGCTTCCCGGGCCTACTTTCACAAGCCCGCAGCGGAACTGAACCTCAACGAGGCGGCGTTTCTGGCGGCACTCATCAAAAAGCCGGAAGGCTACCTGGTCGGCTCGCAAACCGACGGCGATGCCAACGACGACGTCAACGACGATGCCAACACTTCCCAACCGCTCATCCCCATTGAAATCCTCGTGCCGCTCATGCAGCGGCAACGGCGTGTAATCCAAAACCTGGCCGAGTTGGGTTGGATTTCCACCGCGGAGCTGGAGGCCAGCTTTGCAGAACCGCTGGTCGTATACCGGCCCGAGCCCGACATCATCAATGCACCTTACTTTGTGCAGGAGGTGATGAAGCAACTCAAGGCGCTGCTCGGCGTACGACGCGTGTCCGGCATGGGCTACCGGGTGTACACAACGCTTGACCCGCACCAGCAGGAAGCGGCCGAAGAACTCATTGCCGGTTTCCGCGAGCGCAACAGCCAGGCCGAACAGGCTTCGCTCATCGCTTTGGATCCATACACCGGCTATGTTCGCGCCTTGGTGGGTGGGGTCGACTTCCGCGAGTCGCAGTTCAACCGCGCCACTCGGGCCATGCGCCAGCCGGGCTCCGCCATCAAGCCCATTCTTTACGCGGCCGCGCTGGAGAACGATTTCCGGCCCAATTCCATATTTGTCGATGAACCGGTCAGCTACACGTGGGACGAGTTGGGTAACTACCTGCGCCTGTACGAGCGCGACTACGAGATCGATTTGATGCTGGGCCTGGGCGACGTCGATGCGGACTCCGTGTACGCCCCCCGCAATTACAACGACCGCTACGGCTTGACGCGCTTGAACGGCGGTGCCGACGCTTTCGATGACCGGCGCATGACGCTCGCGCGCGCATTGGAGCTTTCCAGCAATGTCATCGCCGTGCAGTTGCTGGACAAGCTGGGCATGGAGTCGCTGACGCGCTTGGCGCGCCGCTGGAATCTGCCGATGCGCAAGGAGATGGGCTTGTGCGTTGCCCTCGGATGCTCGGAGGTGACGCTCGCCGATCTCACCGCGGCATTCGCCTCATTTTCCAATGGAGGATTGCGGGTGAGTCCGGCGTATATCCGCCGCGTCACCAATAGCCTAGGCGATGTGCTCTACGAGCAATTTCCCGCGCCCCCGGTGGAGGTGATTTCGCCGTGGACGGCGTTTCAGATGCGCAGCTTGCTGGCGGGTGTGCTGCAGCGGGGCACCGGCCGCCGAGCCCGTCTCAATCGGCCCGCCGGCGGAAAGACGGGCACCAATGACGGTCCGCGGGATGCCTGGTTCATCGGCTTTACGCCGAATCTCGTCGCCGGTGTGTGGATAGGCAACGACGACAACCGCGTCATGGCCCACGAGGCCGGCGGGCGGACAACCGCGACGCTATGGCGCGAATTCATGGAGAAAGCGCTGCCGCCTTACAACGGCGAGACCTTTCCCGAGCCGCCCGAGGAATATGTCGGTGTGCGCATCTGCAATCTGGACGGCCGGCTCAGTTACGCCGGATGCCCGGACTCCAGCGTTCACTACTTCCGTGAGCTCGAGTTCACGCAGGATCTGTTCTCGGAAGGCATCTCCGGCGCCTTTCTGACGCCCGAGGCGAACATGGTGCGCCCCAGGCCCGGTCAGATCTCCGGAACCCCGGCCAATGCCGCCACGCCCTCGCTGTTCTCCCGCCGCCTCGAGGAGGCGTTCAGCCTCCCGGGCGTACCCACCGTTACCGAATAGGCCCCCGCGCCGCCATAAGGCGGGCACCGCTGTGGCGGGGAAGCGCCGGGGCTGCCGGCCTGCCGCGCCCTTCGAGACGCTCGCTGTGCCCTTCGACTCCGCTCAGGACAAGCTCGCTCCTCAGGAACGCGGCCGTTCGACCGCGCTCAGGACAGGCTAACCAAGCCCGATTCCCTCAGGAAGTCTCCGAAGGAGCCTGTCTCGCGCGTCCTGATCTCAGCCGAAGGGAAGGGTCGGTCTTGTGCCACCGCGGCTATTTTCGACACTGCTTCTCGTGTGGGCAGGTCAGGTGGCTTGCACTCGATGTTTGAGCCGGTCCCGTTGCTCGGAGGTGATAACCTCTGCCATTCTCGCCAACACCGGCCGCGACACATTCAGTTCAGGCAATTTCGATTCCATCTTCAGATTGACCAGAGCCTCCTGCAGATGATTCACGCTTTTCTCCTGGCGCAGGTAGTCCTCGTAAAGCTGGAAGCGCTGACCCATGATCTGGTTGATGTTTTCCCATCGTTTCTGGCTGCGCTGCAACGCGAAGTGCAGTATCTGAATCTGGGTATCCAGCAGGCGCAGGGCACTGCCATTGTGGGGATGGAAGTAGAGCGCCTCGGTGTTCAGTTCGGTGCCTTGGTCCAGATTGGCGTATTCGATGCCCAGCTCTCCGTCATACTTGCCCTGCACCAGGGACAGCGAGGTGAAGGCGTGGGAGAGGTGGAACAATATGGCCGAATGCAGCTCGTCGTTCTCGAGATCCTTGATGAACTCCTCGTCCTTGATCCGGAATGCAGTGCGGTAATGCTCCAGGTAGGTCACCGAATAATCGTGAGCGTTGAGGATGTAAAGTGTCTTGAGCTCCTGCAGCATCTTCTTGGCTTTGGTGAGCTCGCCGCCCGTGCAGAACTCGGAAACGATCATCCACATGACGATATCCGGGTTCAATTTCTCCTGATTCGCTTGATACCCCAGAAAGGCCAGGTTGCGAAATGCCAGGCCGTTGAGCTGGGCGAGATCGTTGCCGAAACGGGCCAAGTATAGCTTGTACACGCCCTCCTGCTCTTCTGCGGAGTGAAAGTGCAGTGCCGCCAACAAATTGACGAACCCCTGGTGATAGCCGTTCTGCAGCGCGATCGCCTGCATGAGGCCGCTGAGACAGTTTTGCAGCAGGGGTGCGTGCTGTTCCTGCAACTGGCCGTGGGGCAGCAGTTCGCGCAGGTAAGAGGTTCCGATCATGAAGGGGATGTCCGCGAACTGCTCGTGGCGGTATTGGCGGATTTTCTTGTCTTCCGGGCCGATACGCCTGCTGGCGTGCAGCGTGCGCACCAGTGCGCTGACGGTTTCCTCCGGGCTTTCCCGCAGGAAATGGAGAATACCCAGTTGCAGCAGGTGGCCGGTGAACTTGCGGATATCCTTGTCGTTACGGGCCTGCTCGATTTGCCCTTCCACGTTCTGCACGGCCGTATCCAACTCTGACGGCGGAATGCCGCGAGGGAGCGAAATGTCGGACGCCAGGTGCACCGTCTGCGGCATGGCCTGTGCCACGAAGCGCCCTATCGCGTGGACGTTGGACACCAGGTATTTATTGACCCGATCCACGCGATCGACCACGATTCCGTTTTCCGCGATGAACTGTTTGGCCTGGATCACGCCAGCGACGAGCACGAGCTCGTCCTTGATCTTCTGCATGATCGTCTGCAGGGGGATGATCCGGTTATCCTTGACGCGGTCCTTGTAGAAGAGCACCACCTCGTCCCGATAGGTCGGAAAGAGCGGCACCACGCCGCTGTACCACGCGTTGGGCAGGGGGTCGAACGAAGGCGGGAAGTTCTTCAGCAGCGTTTCGCTGATTGACAGCGCGCGGGAATCATCCTCGTTATAAATCCGCTGCGGTTTTTGCTGTCGACTGGCCGCCTGATAGTTCAGGGCGGACAGGTGCATCAGCAGGTCCACCTCCAGCCGCAGCGCCATCGTGTAAAACACGCGGTCTTCCCGGTACTGCTTGACCTCGCGCAAAATCGTCTGCGCCTGCTGAATGATCCGCCTGACCTCCGCGGGCTCGCCATCGGCCGAGTTGTAGTATGCGAATGCGGCCTGGGTCAGCCGGATCAGATAGCGGTCCCGGGAGCGGGGCGCCGCCTCCTCGGCCATTTCCTGAAGCTGCTGTTGGGAGCGGCGGTCGAAGAGAAAGAGGATTTGCGCGTTTTCGATTGCTTGTTCAAATTCCATCGGGGCCGGCCAACACCTGGCTTCGGGTGAATCGCAGCGGTAAAATCCGCACAATCGAAAGTCGGTACATGAAGCGGCGCCAACTCATGGGATAGCAGTTTCACTTATGGTATCATGGACGTCTGCGGTGCGCAGCGAGCAGGGCGGTCAACGACGCGGTAGCCCGCCCCGAAGCCGGAAGGTAAGGCGCCGCGAATACACCAATTTTGCGCATCGTATTACGTGTGTGGTGCCAATAAAACAACTATTGCCAGATATCGTGAATATTGGATCGGCATCACTGGCAACGGAGGCCATCAAGACTTTATCCAAAGAGTAAATACCATGGTCGCAAAATTCGCACAGGCCGTGAAATTCACCCTCTGCCACGCGCTGGTTTGGCCGCTGTTGCTGGGGCTGCCCCTGGCCTTCGCGGCGGATGGCGAGTTGAATGATCTGCTGAGACTGCTCGAGGAAGGCGGCAGCGAGCAACGCCGCAACGCATTGCTCGCTCTGGCCGACAAGGGCGATTTCAACACCGTGCCGCCTGTTGCCGCGATGCTGCACGATGGCGATAGGGTGGCCCGCAAGCTGGCGGAAAAGGCCCTGTGGTCAATCTGGAGCCGTTCCGGTGACGTGGAAGCGGACGAGCTGTTGCGGATGGGCTCCATGCTTCTCGAAAACGGACAGCTGGTCAGGGCCGTTGCCGTGTTCGATGCCGTCATCCAGCGCAATCCCAGATTTGCCGAAGGCTACAATAAGCGCGCCACGGCCCTTTATCACCTGGGCGAGTATCGCAAGTCCCTGGACGACATCGACGAAACGCTGAAACTGAACCCCTACCACTTCGGGGCGCTCAGTGGCGCGGGGTTATGCATGATCGGCCTGGAGCGCCTCGATAGCGCGCTCATCTACTTCGACCGCGCCCTGAAGATCAATCCCAACATGGAAGGCATCATCACTCTGAAGGAAAGGATTCAGCACAAGCTGACAAAGCTCCGCATTTAGCCGCGCGCCAGGTGCGCTGTGCGCGGTACGCGCTGCGGAGCCTGGCCGCCGCGCCTGCTTCCGTTTCCGGACATTGCCTATACCGCCCAGGCGGGGCGGTGGCGGCGCTCGTCCAGCCGCAGCAGGCCCTCCATTCGCGCGGCTGCCAGCGCGGCTTCGTGCTCCTCGGGATAGAGCCGCCGACTGAGTTCGGGATATTCGCTGGCCTTGTGCATCGGGTAGTACTGATCCATCACGTTGACATAGGTGCGCGGCGATAGCTGGCTGGCCACCCAACGCAGAATCTGGCGCGTGTCGTCCAGGCCCTCCGGCATGACGAGATGGCGCACCAGCAGTCCCCGTTCCGCCAATCCCTCGTCATTGAGGCGCAGCTCTCCCACCTGCCGGTGCATCTCGCCAATGATCGTGCGAGCCACTTCCGGGTAGTCCCTGGCCCGCAGATACCGCTTGGCGCGCTCAGCGTCCCAGTATTTGAAGTCCGGCATGTAGATGTCCACCACCCCCTCCATCAGCGCCAGGCTGCTGAGGGCGTCGTAGGCAGATGTGTTGTAGACGATCGGCAGCCGCAGACCCCCCTCGATGGCCGCGGGCAGCGCCTCGATGATCTGAGGGACGACGTGCTCGGGCGTCACGAAGTTGATGTTGTGACAACCCTTCGCCTGCAGCCGCAACATGATGGCGGCGAGCTGTGGGGGCGTCATCTCGCGCCCCGCCGTCTTTTCCTGGCTGATGTCCCAGTTCTGGCAAAACACACAGCGCAGATTGCAACGCGCAAAAAAAATCGTCCCCGAGCCGCGCCAGCCGCGCAGGCAGTCCTCTTCGCCGAAGTGGGGGAAAGCGCTGCTCACACCCGCGTAGCGGCCCGTATAGCACGCGGCGGTGTGCCCGGCCATGCGGTCCACGCCGCAGTTGCGCGGACAGGCCAGGCAGTGGCGCAGTTCCTCATGGGCCTGCTCGACCTTCTGTGCCAGCCGCCCGGAGCGATAGGTTTCCAGATAAGCCGGTGTGAACGCCATGGTCTCTCCTGCCGTAATGCGTCAAAGGTGCCGACTGGGCGCTCGATCGTCCTCCGCCCTTCGGCTCTTCGCTTCGCCCGCCGGCGCCTCAACCGACCTGCGGCAGCTCGCTGAGGGCCTGCTCGACAGCCTTAGCGGGATACTCGTAATCGGGCAGCTTGCCGGCGAAGTAGTCGTCGTAGGCCTGCATGTCAAAGTGACCGTGCCCGCAGAGGTTGAACGCGATCACTTTGGCTTCTCCGCTTTCCTTGCATTTGAGCGCCTCGTCGATGGCGCCTTTTATGGCGTGGGCCGCTTCCGGAGCGGGCAGAATGCCCTCGCTGCGCGCGAAGGTGACCGCCGCCTCGAACACCGGATTTTGATGGTAGGCCACCGCTTCGATCAGCCCCATGTCGTAGAGATGGCACACCAGCGGGGCCATGCCGTGGTAGCGCAGCCCGCCGGCGTGAATCGGCGCGGGCACGAAGGAGTGGCCCAGCGTGTACATCTTCATTAATGGAGTCGTCATGGCCGTATCGCCGAAGTCGTAAACGTACTGGCCCTTGGTGAGGCTGGGCGAGGCCATCGGCTCCACGGCGACGATGCGCAGGTCGCGCTTGCCCGCCAGCTTTTCCCGCACGAACGGAAAGGCGAATCCGCCGAAGTTGGAGCCGCCCCCGATGCAGCCCACCAGCACGTCCGGGAATTCACCGGCCATTTCCAACTGCTTGAGGGCCTCCTGGCCGATCACGGTCTGGTGCATCAGCACGTGGTTGAGCACCGAGCCCAGGCTGTATTTCTTGGCGCCGCCGCTGGTCGCGGCCGCCTCCACCGCTTCGGAAATGGCGATGCCCAACGAACCGTTGGAGTCGGGGTCCCGCTCCAGGATCGCACGCCCGGCCTGGGTGTGTTCCGAAGGGCTGGGGGTTACCGAGGCGCCGTAGGTTTGCATCATGCTTCGCCTGTACGGCTTCTGCTGATAGGACACCTTGACCATGTAGACCTCGCAGCTCAGCCCGAAGTGCTGCGCGGCGAAGGCCAGCGCGCAGCCCCATTGGCCGGCGCCGGTCTCCGTGGTCAAGGCGCGCACGCCTTCCTGTTGATTGTAGTAGACTTGGGCCAGGGCGGTGTTGGGCTTGTGGGAGCCCACCGGCGAGACCGTCTCGTTCTTGTAATAGATGTGGGCCGGGGTATCCAACGCCTGCTCCAGGCCGCGCGCCCGGTGCAGCGGAGTGGGCCGCCACAGGCGATAGGCCGCCCGCACGGGTTCGGGAATGTCGATGTAGCGCTCCTGGCTCACCTCCTGGGCGATGATGGCCATGGGAAACAACGGCGCCAGATCGTCCGGCCCGATGGGCTTCCCGGTGCCCGGATGAATCACGGGCGGCAGGGGCTCGGGCAGATCGGCTTGCAGGTTGTACCACTGGGCAGGCAGCGCCTCTTCAGCGAGCAGGTATTTCCAGGGATCGTGCATGGCTGTTACCGTTGTTTCGCACTGGAGTCATGACTTGTGGATTCGTTCAATTTCGCCTTCATTCTTCCGACGATCGTGGCACGATTGCAAGAGATAGCCTGCCGGATTCGGCGGGCAGGGGTTCTGCGCACTCCGCCGTCGTCGCCAAATTCCGCGCGCGGGCGCATCACTCCCCCGGCGGCGGCACTCCCCGCACGGCGGCCAGGGCTCGCTCCTGGTAGTCCCATTCCCTGAACTTGCGGCGCCGCTGCAGCCAACGCCGCCAAACCCCCAGCAGCACCAGCGGAGCGCCCAGGCCGCCCAGCAACGAGGTAGACGTGATCAGCGTAAAATAGGAAAAGCGTTGGGCGAGTTCCCCCTGCCATTGCCGCTCAAGGGCGTACAGGCTCATCCCATAGGTGCGCGAAAACGCGTCCTGCACCGCCATGCCGCGCTCCAGCGCCTTGAGCAGATCGCGAAGGCCCGTCATGCCGGCCTGCCGCAGCAGAAAGCGCACGAAGCTGGCGGCCTGGGAGTACGCCACCGTGCGCGCTCCATGGATGGACGGGAAGCGATGGAGGAGCGCGGTGAGGGGAATGAGGCGATCGGTCACCGCCGCGAACGTGAGCTGGGCCTCGTCCAGATAACCCAGATCGTCCGAGAGGAGGATCGCCAGCCCCTCGTGCAGCCAGAGGGGGACGGGCTGCGCAATGGCCATATCGAGTACGCCATGGGCCAGCTCGTGGCGCATCACGCCGCGGAGATCCCAGCCGCCGGCCAGGTCCGTGCGCGGCGAACGCAGCAGAATCGTCCGCCTGTTGAGCAGATAGACGCCCAGGGTTTCGGGCAGCGGCCGGGACGGCGGCATTTCGGACTGCAGGGCGGCGGCGAAGGCTTCCCAGGTGGGCGCCAGCCGCACCCTGAGCGTATCCGGGGGGAAGATGCGCAGCCGCTCCATGATCGCTTTGCGGTCCGCGATCATCACGGGCCAAAGCTTCCCGGCGAGTACGTCATCCTCCGGCGCGTACTCGAACAGCAGCCCCGGCGCGCTGCGCGTTTCCCACTCCGCCGCGACGGCACACATAGGCAGGGACACCAGTGCGGCCACGGCCAGCACGGACGCAGCAAGCACTGACGCAGCAAGCACGGACACAGCCGGCAAAAACGCGCCGGGCGCGGCCCGTGCCATCGGCAGCCGTTGCCGGGACGGAACGGGCACGGGTTGGAAACGGTGTCCGCACATACGGAAAGTCGCGGTAAAAAGCGATGGTGTGAGGTCGATCCATTGTAAGGGTAATTTGCCGCTTTAGGCACCCCGCCTGCCTATCCGCCGCGCCGTTCCCCGACACGCGCCGGTGCGGGCAAAACACGGCGCTGCGCCAGGCGCCATTCCTTCGGAGGGGGAATGTCCGTATCCGCCGTTTCATTCCGGGAGAGGAGACGCATGCGCCTACCAATGATCCGTGCGGCCCTGGGCATCGCGCTGCTATTCCTCCCGCTCCCTATGCCTTTAAAAGCGCAGCCTTCGCAGGCGCAGCCGCCGCCAGTGCTCGCGCCGCAGTCTGCCGCGCGGTCGGATTTCGAAAAAGCGCCGCCGGTGATGCGGCCGCCGCCGGTGGACGTGAGCCGCCACAGCGTACCGCTGGACGATGTGGTGTTCGACACCTTCGACGGTGGCATGCTGCTGCTTTCCGAGGCCACGCCGGAGCGGATCGAAGGGTTGCGGGACGCGATCCGCCCCATCCACCAGCCCCGCTACGACGGCCCCGCGGGGGGCGACTGGATGGGCGCCGCGGATCTGGTGATCGGCTACGCGAGCCGCTCCGGCGCGTACGCCTACCCGCTGAAAATGCTCAACTATCACGAGATCGTAAACGACGTCATCGACGGCGTCCCCGTGCTGATCTCCTACTGTCCATTGTGCGCGAGCGGCGTGGTCTACGACCGGCGGCTGGACGGCAAAACCCTTAGCTTCGGGAACACCAGCGCACTGTACGAGAACGACATGGTGATGTACGACCATCAGACGGGATCGTACTGGTTCCAGGTGGCCGGCGAGGCCATCGTGGGTGCGTTAACCGGCAAGCGGCTCGACCCGCTGCCGTCGGCTACGATGCCGTGGGGACGCTGGCGGGCCCTGTATCCGGGCACGCGCGTGTTGTCGCGGCAGCAGGGATTCGCCCGGCGCTATCCCTACACGCTGGATTCCTTTCAGCACTACCCTCAGGCCGTGGCGGCGCTGCGCTTTCCCTTTCCGTTTTCCAGGGAAAAGCTGGACCGCCGCCTGCCTCCGGCAACCGTGGTGCTGTCCGTGCGGGTGAAGGAGGAAGAAAAGGCCTATCCCATCTCGCTGCTGGGCTACCGGGTCGTCAACGATACGATCGCGGGGCAACCGGTGGTCGTGTTCGCAGAGGGACCATTGGCGGTGGGCACGGCGTTTTCCGCGGCAGTGCGGGGCCGTCCCCTGACCTTCCAGCGGGTGGCGGGAGATATTCGGGATCGCCAGACGGATAGCCGGTGGAACCTGCGCGGGGAGGCGGTTGCGGGAGCGCTCAAGGGCGAGCGGCTCAGACCGCTGCCGTCCCGCAGGGCGTTCTGGTTCGCGCTGTCCCTGGCCGTGCCGGGAATTGCCGTGTTTCAGCCTTAGGCGGGGTAGGGCTGGCCTGCAAAGTCTGTGACTTAATGCCTCCGGCGGGTCGAGGGGCGCTGCCCCCCGAAACGCTTGCGAGTCACGCGTTTCTCCCCCAGGCATGGGCCTAAGGCCCTTGCACACCTTATGAGCCGGGGCGTGGCCAAGGGCCAAGCCCCGGCGTTCAATAGGGGGTCCGGGGGGACGCATCACTTGCGAGTCGCGCGCTGCTTCCCCCAGATGATTTTCCGTGATTGATCCAGCCTAGCGCGCAGGGGTATTGAGGCCGATGGTGTCCAGTTCACGCTGTGCCTTGCGGCCGGCGGAGGTTTCCGGGAAGCGCTCGGCGAGCGCCTGATAATAGTAGCGGGCGCGCCGCAGGTCGTCGCGCTTCTGATGGGCCTGGGCCAGGCGGTAGATGGCGTCCGGCGTCTTGTATCCCTCCAGGGTGCTGCGGTGCTCGTAATTGCGCAGCACCTTGCGATAGGAGTTCTCCGCCTCCCGGTCTCGGTCGAGGTTCAGGTAGGATTCGCCGATCCAGAACTGGGCGTTGTCGCTGTAGATGTCGTTGGGAAACCGATTGAGGAAGTTGCGAAACACGATAATCGACTGATCGTAGTGCTTGCGCGCGAATAGCGCGAAGCCCTTCTCGTACAGGGGCTTGGCCTCGCGGTGGGCGATCAGCCTTGTTGGGGACGCCGGCGGCATCAGGTCCGGATCCTGGAATGCGGCTTCCGTCTGCCGGCTGTCTTCCTGTCCGCCCATGACCATGGCGGCCAATGCGGCACCACGGTTCACGGCCGTGCCGTCGCCGGCGGGTCGTTGTGCCATGGCAGCGGGGTCGGCGTTGGCGGCGATTCGACGTTCCCCAGGTGGAGTGTGTCCGCTGGCCTGACGCCCAGGCGCAGCGGAGGCGCGCAGAAGCGCAGAGGGTGCCGGGGGCGGTGCCGTCCCTTGTGGCGCGCTCGCGGAGGGGCCGGCGTTCCGCGCCACCGCTGGGGCAGGCATATCCGCCGTGATGCCCTTGGCGAGGGCCAGCGCCAAGGATGGTCAAGTCGTCGGCTATATCCAGGTCGCCGGTTTCTGACGCATCGTCGCCCGTCCCGGCAATGGTTAGGATGTAAGTGCCCGCCGGAACGGTGATAGTATCGACACCAGCCAGGGCGTTGGCCGCGATGATGGCCTCTCGCAGGGAGCAGTCTGCGTCGCATGCGCCGTCGTTGGTGTCAGCCGTCTTGGTGACGGCGAACGTAGCCGCTTGCACCTGTCCTGGAAACGCCGTCAGCGCAATCAGTATCGCAAGCCCGAATAACGCAAACGCTCTGAGTCGCATGGTGAGCCTCTTAATCAACAACGATAGCCGTTCTCTGGCGAATGCCGGCAGAGCCAGGCAGTTTCAGATCAGGCTCCATTCACACGAGACGCTAATCTCTG
>JACZVE010000099.1 GCA_022572825.1 SAR324 cluster bacterium | reverse complement strand
CCACCTGCGCGCGGCAAGCGGGCACCACGCGTTTTTCGCACAGGGCTTCGTCCACGCGCAGGACCGCCTCTGGCACATGGAGTACGCCCGCCGCCGCGCCTACGGCCGCTGGTCGGAGGCCCTGGGGCCGGAAGGCGTGAAGGAAGACCGCATGATGCGCCGCTTCCGCATCGGGCCGGCCCTGCCCGCACAATACGAGGCGCTGCAGCCGGCCACGCGGGCCATGCTGGAGGCCTACGCGCAGGGCGTCAATGCCTTCATCGAGGGCATGGACAGCGCACCGATCGAGTTCGCGCTTGCAGGGATCGAGCCGGGACCATGGCTGCCGCTGGACTGCCTGGCCGTGTTCATGGTGCGCCATATCCTGATGGGTGTGTGGGAAAGCAAGATCTGGCGGGCGCGCATGCTGCACTCCATGGGGCCGGAGCGCGTGGCGGCGTTCCACCCTGGCTACCAGCAGGGCCAACTGGTGATCGTGCCTCCCGGCGGCACCTACGGCGGCGCACCGTTGCAGGCTTACGAGACGCTCCGCGACGGTCTGACCCATCTCACCTTCCTCAAGCACGGCCTGGAGGACGGCAGCAACAACTGGGTGGTGGGCGGCGCCAGAACCGCCTCGGGCAAGCCCCTGCTGGCGGGCGATCCCCATCGTGCCCTGGACGTGCCGGCCGTGTACTACCAGAACCACGTCGCCTGCGACGCCTTCGACGCAATAGGCTTTTCCTTTCCCGGCGTCCCCGGATTCCCGCACTTCGCCCACAATGCCCACGTGGCCTGGGCCATCACCCACGGCGGGGCGGACTATCAGGATTTGTACATCGAGCGCTTCGACCCGAGGGACCCCACCCGTTACGAGTATGATGGCCAGTGGCTGCCCGCCGAGCACGATCGGGAGACCATCCGCGTGCGGGGCGAAGCCGCGGTGACCGTTGACACCTGGGCCACTCGTCACGGGCCCGTGGTGGGCGGGGACCCGCGCTCGGGCACGGCGATCGCCTTCCGATACACCGCGCTGCAGGAGGCCAACGGCACGCTGGATGCCCTGCGCGCGATGCTCTTCGCCCGTGATGCCGACGCGTTGGAGGAGGCCATGCGCGGCTGGGTAGACCCGGTCAACAACATGCTGTACTTCGATCTGGACGGCAACTTCGGCTACCGCACCCGCGGCCGCCTACCCCTGCGAGACGGGGCCAACGCCTGGCTGCCCGTGCCCGGCTGGACGGGCAGGCACGAGTCGAACGGCGCCGTGCCTTTCGAGGCAATGCCCGCGGTGCGCAACCCCGCCTGCGGATTCGCCTACTCGGCCAACAACCGCATTGCGGACGAGCGCTACGGCCACTATATCGGAGTGGATTTCGCGCCCGGATTCCGCGCCGAGCGCATCCATACCCGGCTCAAGGACGGCGCCGGCCTTACCGTGGAACACATGGCGGACATCCATGCGGACCTGGTGTCCGTACCCGCTCGGGCCTTTCGCGCGCTGTACGACCGCGTCACGCCCGGCGACGAGATGTGCGCGGCGGCATTGGGAGTGTTGAAAGCCTGGGACGGCCGCGCAACCCGTGGGTCCGCCGGCCCGGCAATCTTTGCCGCGCTGCGCAAGCACATGGTGTTGCACCTGCTCCGGCCGCAGTTCGATCCCCAGTTGCTGCAGGAAATCTGCAGCGCGGTGGACCGCGGCGCCAACGGCCTGCTCACCCGCACCCAGGCCCGGCTGCACACGATGATTGCCGCCAACGATACGGCATTGCTGTCCGACGGCGAGGACTGGGACGGCCTAATGTCCAAGGCCCTCGGCGACGCGGTGGCCGAGCTGCGCGGCCTGATGGGATCCGATCCGGCCCAATGGCGCTGGGGACGCGAGCATCGCACCGCCGCCGTGCATCCTCTCGCCGCGCTCCATCCGGACGGCCCGGCGCTGCTCAACCCCCCGTCCATCGCCCTGGACGGGGACGGCGATACGGTGCAGGCGGCGGGGTACTACACGGCCCAGGACTATCGGGCGCGCTTCGTCTCCGTGGCCCGCTACATCTTCGATGGGGCCGACTGGAACAACTCCCGCTGGATCATACCCGGCGGGGTCTCGGGTCATCCGGGCAGCCCGCATTACGGCGACCAGCTTCCGCTGTACGAGGCGAACCGATACCTCCCCATGACCTACCACTGGGATACCATCGTGCGGGAGGCGAAGACCGCGCAGACGCTGGCCCCGCGATGATCCCGCGCGGCGATGCCGGGCGGCGGGCGGAAGGATTCCGCGAAGCAACGCACCGCCCCCCCAAGCCGCTCCGGAGTTCTGCCATCGTGCCTTCGCTCCCGCCGCCGCGGCAGCAGGGCACGATTATCCCCTTTTCCCTTGTCTCGCCGAGGAACAAGGTGATACGCCTTTTGTAGTCTCTGTCACAATTCCAGGGAACAGTTACAGCGACGGTGATGCCGGGCGGATTGCGCCACATTCTGTGGAAGGTCGGATGAAGTATGTGATCATTCAAGGCGATGGCATGGGCGACCGCCGGGGGCCGGAGCCGGGAGCCACCACGCCGCTGGAGGCGGCACGCACCGCCGGATTTGATCGGGTGGCGGGCTGCGGCCAGTTCGGATTGATTCAGACGATACCCGACGGCTATCCGCCCGGATCGGACGTGGGCAACCTGAGCCTGTTCGGTTACGATCCCCGCTGCTACTACACCGGCCGTTCCCCGCTGGAGGCCGCCGCGATGGGCGTGAAGCTGGGACCGGACGATATCGCCTTCCGCATGAACCTGGTCTCCCTGACCGGCGCGGGCGAGCAGATGGCGATGGAGGACTATTCCGCCGGACACATCGACAGCGAGTCGGCGGCCCGCATCGTCGCCGACATGAACGAGCAGGTAGCGGACGAGTCGTTCCAGTTCTATTCCGGCGTCAGCTATCGCCACCTGCTGGTGTGGCGCAAGGGCTCCGAGCGCATGCACACCACCCCGCCCCACGACATATCGGGGCAATCCATCGCCGCTTACCTTCCCCGCGGCGAAGGAGCCGATCAGCTCAACCGGATCATGGACGCCTCCCGCGCGCTGCTGGCCGAGCATCCTGTGAATCGGCAGCGCCGCGCGGCAGGCCAGCCGACCGTGAGCCAGGTGTGGCTTTGGGGCCAGGGCCGGGCGCCTTGTATGCCCAGCTTCGCCTCGCTCTATGGCCTGCGCGGCGCCTGCATCTCAGCGGTGGACCTGGTACGCGGCGTGGCGACATACGCGGGGTTTTCCATGATCCGCGTGCCCGGCGCGACGGGGTATATCGATACGGATTACGCGGCTAAGGGACAGTATGCGCTGCGGGCGCTTGAGGATCACGACCTGGTGTTCGTGCACATCGAGGCCCCGGACGAGTCGGGTCACATGGGCAACCGGGAGGAGAAAATCGAGGCCATCGAGGCCATCGATCGGCACATCGTGGGACCCTTGCTGGAAAACCTGCCCCGCCTGGGCGCCTTCAAGATATTCATCTCATCGGATCACGCGACGCCCGTCGCGCTGCGCACGCACACACCCGATCCCGTGCCCTTCGCCTTGGCCACCCGCGAGCAGCTCGCGGGGTCCCCGCGACCGGTCAAGTACGGAGAGCGGGAAGCCGCCGCCAGCGGTGTGATCATCGCCGAAGGCCATGGCGTCATCGACCGGCTGATGGCGTATCCCGGCTAGCGCGCAGGTCGACCCGGCCGGCTGCCTTGCCGGCGCACTCCGCGCAGTGATGGCTTGGGATTTCCCGCATCCTCCGTTCATCCGAATGGGTCGAACTCCGCCCGCCCCCCGGGCGCTGGCTGCTTCCCCGCCAGCTCCCAGCGCCATTCCTGCGGATGCCAAAGCTGCCCGGGAGTCGCGCCGTCAAAACGCCCCTCCAGATGCCGGGTATCGTTGACCAGCGCCCACAGCAGCCGTCCCCGGCGGTCCACGACAAGATCGTTGACGCAGGAATTGTCCTGGGGGGCGCCGTCGCCCACCCCGCGCCAGGCCTGGCCCATGGTGATCCCGGTCAGCGAGGCGATCAACCCGCGGTTGACGCCCCCGTGCGCGACGATGAGCACATTGCGGTGCTCACCGGCAAGGATGACCTCTTGGAAGTATCGCGTTGCGCGGTTCTGGACGTCGAGCCAGTTTTCCCCACCCGGCGAGCGGAAGGTCATCGGATCCTGCCCGTCCATGGCCGCCTTCCACTCGGCGTGCGAACTGCCGTGCAGCGTGCCCTGATGAATCTCCCGCAGGTCGTTGGGGAAAATCAGCGGCAAGGTGCGGTTGCCTGGCCGGGGCATGAGAATGCAGCCCATCGTGAGCACGGCCCGCTCCAGCGGGCTGCAGTAGACCACGTCCAGGGGGCGCCCGGCCAGCGCCTCGCCCAGCAGTTTCCCCTGCTCGATCCCGGCTTCGGTAAGACGCCCGTACGTTGGATCCTGGCCCTGCACCACGTGATCGAGATTCTGGAAGGTCTCGCCGTGGCGCACCAGGGTCACGCGCAAGGTGTCGGCGCGATCCAGGAGGGTGTGTGGGGGTTCGATCTGCATCGCCGTATCGCGCAATCCTTGATTCACAACCCTTCCATGCTGCGCGGCGAAAGCCCAACGCGAAGCAAAAGGGCCGTGTACCCACCGTCACCCTTGGGGGCAGGCGCACGGGCCGTGCGGCTTGAGGTCGGCGGCCATTGCGATTATCGTGCTGGCATTATGGTCTAACGAGGAATTCTTGACCAGCGTTGCCCATTGGTCATCGCCGCAACCCATCCAATTGTCGAAACGACTTCCAGCCATGATCGCCACCGACCACGGCCGGCGCACAGCCGAGGCCCTGCGCGGATTGCAAGAGAACCTATGCGAACGACTTGCCGGCGCGGATGGCCGCGCCTTCGGCCGCGACCGCTGGCAGCGGGGCGAGGGAGGCGGCGGAATCTCGCGCGTCATCGAAGAAGGGGGTGTCTTCGAGAAGGGCGGCGTGCTCTACTCGGCCATCGACGGCGCCGATCTGCCCCCGGTCGTGCTGCAGGAGCACCCCGAGGTGGCGCCGGGCACGCCGTACTTCGCCACCGGCGTCTCGCTGATCCTCCACCCGCACAATCCCTTTGTGCCCACCGTGCACTTCAATGTGCGCTACTTCGAAGCCGGAGAGGTGTTCTGGTACGGCGGTGGGATGGACCTGACGCCTTTTTACCCGTTTCCTGAGGATTGCGTGCATTTTCACCGCACCCTCAAAGCCTGCTGCGATCGATTCGATCCGCGTTACTATGCGCGCTTCAAGCCGTGGTGCGACGAGTATTTCTATCTCAAGCACCGCGGCGAAGCCCGCGGCGTTGGCGGTATCTTCTTCAATTATCTCAGCGATGACCGCCGCCGGGGCCTGGACTTCATGCTGGCATTGGGCGAAACGTTCGCTTTGGCCTATCTGCCGTTGTTGGAGCGGCGCAAGGACACGCCCTACGGCCAGCGGGAGCGCGACTTTCAATCCTATCGCCGCGGCCGGTATGTGGAGTTCAATCTCATTTACGACCAGGGTACGCTGTTCGGGCTGCAATCCGAAGGGCGCGTCGAGTCCATCCTGGTTTCGCTGCCACCGCTGGTACGCTGGAAATATGACTGGAAGCCCCCGGCGGGAAGCCCGGAGGAATCGCTGACGCGCGAATTTCTCATTCCGCGGGATTGGGCGGCCGACTCCAGTCAATAGCCCGGCAACCCGGAGTTGACGGTGGATCGTATCCGATAGTAGACGAACTGATAATTCTATGCTAGCTATAATAGTAAGTTAGGTTCAATTGCTGCCGAAAAAGCAAATAATGGTCTATTTTAGGAGACCATATGCCCAAAAAGTCTCCTTTTAGAGACGATCATTTCCGCCGTGCCAGTTGATGAAACCGATGCCGCTTAATTTGCCGAGTCTAATCAAGACATTGCAAATTCCTTTTTTTGCTGCGATATTGGCCCCCAATTTGCAGTTAGTAATGGTATTGCAGTTATCGTGGCCCCGTGAGATGCCATCAGGCAGATGCCCTCAAGGGAACAGTGACCAGAGCCATCCAGCGGGCCGGGGTTGAAGCCTTCTATTTCCCCACAGCGCCCGCCTGACAGTACCGGGTAAACAACGTGTAGGTCTTGGGTCGTCTCCCCCCCTTCCCCCAAGTGACTCAGGGCCTACACTGTTGTTCGTTGTGCCCGCAAAGACTCCCCCGATTACGGATATCGTCCCAACGCGTCGCCCGGGGCACGCCCGTTTGTTGCGTCGGCGCCCGTGAAGTAGGTATGCTCTGAACCAGACGGCCAGCGCGGGGCAATTGTTGCTCGCCTCAGGACTGTCAGGGGCAGGCCGGGGTTCAAACGAGCGAATACACGCGCGGAGACCCGTGCCAAATTGCGGCGCGAGGTGGTAGGCCGCCTCTACCAAGGGCCTTGTTCGCCCGCCCCGCCCCCCAACGCACGGCGCGGGCGTGTTGGCCGCGGGTCCGTAAATGCCATGAGTCGCCCACACACATCCAAGCTGTGCCTTGTGCTGGCGCCAGCGGTGGCGGCGCTGCTATGGGCCTGTGATTCGCGCCGGGAGGTGGCCCTGGAGCCCCCTTCCGTCGTGACCCCGCAGATTACTTCCACGGACGAGGCCAACAACATCCAGATTTTCAAAAACGCCTCGCCGTCCACCGTGTTCGTTACCAACAACCAGCTTCGGCGGGATTTGGTAACGCTGAACGTCTTCGAGATTCCGCAGGGTACCGGCACCGGCTTCGTGTGGAACCGTGAGGGTTACGTGATCACCAACAGCCACGTGGTGGAGGGCGCGAGCAGCGTGTCGGTCGGGCTGGCCGCCGGGACCACCCGTAAGGCCAGGCTGGTGGGACTCGCTCCGGCGATTGACATCGCCGTGCTGAAGATCGACGCGCCGCCGGAGCAGTTGCAGCCACTGCCACTGGGCGATTCCAATGAGCTCCAGGTCGGCCAGAAAGTGCTGGCGATCGGCAATCCCTTCGGCCTGGACTTCACGCTCACAACGGGCATCATCAGCGCACTGGGACGCGAGATTTCCGCGCCCAACGGCCGCCGCATCCGCGGCGTGATCCAGACCGACGCGGCCATCAACCCGGGCAACTCGGGCGGTCCGTTGCTCGATTCCACGGGACGGCTGATCGGGGTCAATACGGCCATCATCGGCCCGGGCGGCGGCAGCGCGGGTATCGGCTTCGCGGTGCCCATCAATTCCGTCGCCAAAGCGGTGCCCCAGATCATCCGGCACGGGCGGGTGATCCGGCCGGTGTTGGGGATCGGGGTCGTGCTGGACCGCATCGCCCGCGAACTGGGCATCACCGGGGCAATCGTCATGAACACCGTGCCCGGCAATGGGGCGCACCGGGCGGGTATCATCGGCGTGCAACGCGAGCCGGACGGCCGCATCGTCATCGGCGATGTCATCGTGCGGATCGACGATTTCCCTGTCAATGACAGCGACGATCTGCTCAACGCCCTGGAACACTACAACCCCGGGGACGTGGTGTCGGTCAAGACAGTGCGCAAGGGCGAGGAGAAAACCTTCCAGGTGCGCCTTAGCGAGCCGGAATAGGCACGCGGCGACGCGCACCCGATTGGAGGCGGGAGTTTCCTATAGCAGCGTCTTTCCATCCGCGCGAACCCTCGTTCATTTCTCGGGCCCTTCCGCCGGGCGGTAAATCGCTCCTGGGCGAAAATTCCCGGCCCATATGTGTTTTTTCCCGTCCACGTGAGTTATGATCGCATATGCGTCTCCGGTGCTATCCGCCGAGGCGCAATGAGACACCTACTGCTTCTCTCGCCATGCACCGGGAAACGCTGAAGGAAAGCCTGGAACGCCTGACCGCACCCATGGCGCTGGGCTGGTCGGAAGGCAAGGGCCGCGTGCGCTGCGTGGCCTGCGGACACCGCTGTCTCATTCCCGAGGGCCGCGCGGGTGTCTGCAAGGTGCGCTTCAACCGGGGCGGCGTTTTGTACGGACCGCGGGGCTACGTGGCCGGCCTGCAGGACGATCCCATCGAGAAAAAGCCGTTCTTCCACGCCATCCCGGGCACGCGGGCATTGTCCTTCGGGATGCTGGGCTGCGACTTCCATTGCGGCTACTGCCAAAACTGGGTGACCAGCCAGGCCCTGCGCGACGAGTCGGCGGTGTCGCCCGCGCAGCCCATCAGCGCGGAGGAGATCGTGGTGCACGCCAAGGGCCTGGGCGCCCTCACCCTGACCAGCACCTACAACGAGCCCCTCATCACCGCCGAATGGGCGGTGGAGGTGTTCCGCGTGGGCAAGAACGCCGGGCTGGTCACCTCCTTCGTCTCCAACGGCAACAACACCGACGAGGTGATCGAGTTCATCCGTCCCCACGTGGATTTGTACAAGATCGACCTGAAGGGCTTCGACGACAAGAGCTACCGCAAGCTGGGCGGAACGCTGCAAAACGTGCTGGACGGCATCGAGCGCGTCTACCGGGCAGGCATGTGGCTGGAAATCGTCACGCTGATCGTGCCCGGCTTCAACGATGCCGACGAGGAGTTGCGCGGCATCGCCGGGTTCCTCGCCGAGCTCTCCCCGGATATCCCCTGGCACGTGACGGCCTTTCATCCCGACTACAAGATGCGCGACACGGCCCGCACCCCCGCGGCGACGCTGCTGCGCGCCTACGAGTTCGGCAGGCAGGCCGGCCTCCACTACATCTACCCCGGCAATCTGCCCGGCCGGGTGGGCGACACGGAAGGCACCTATTGCCCGCACTGCCGCGCCCTGCTGGTCGAGCGCATCGGGTTCGCCGTGCGGGGGTACCACCTGCGCGATGGCCGCTGCCCGCAATGCGAGGCGGACATCCCCGGCTTCTGGCACCGGCCGCACACGATGTCCCACATGGAACTCACCGACTTCGCTCCCATCCGCCGCGTCGCCTTCTGATCCCGCCCCGCGCGACCCGGCGGTC
>JACZVE010000435.1 GCA_022572825.1 SAR324 cluster bacterium | reverse complement strand
TCGGGCGCCTGCGAGTACGGATTGCGGGTTGGGCTTCCGATCCTGACCACTGCACTGAAGCGCACTGCACCACGGCCCCTTAGCGGTGTTTGCGAGAAAGGTGACCGCCAGCGGTTGCCCGTGCAAGACGCGCCGCGGCCACTCGATCGGTCTGGACCGCGCTTCACCCATGCGAGCCATTAAAAAGACTGTGTTTTTATGCCTCCGGCGGGTCGGGTGGCGCTGCCCCCCAACAGGGAGCATGACCCCCTGCACCGCAAAATTGGGCCATAAAGACCTCCAGTTACACATTACAACGAGAAAACTCAAGCTCCGGCGGGGGGAGGAGTCCCCATAAGCGCTAACTGAAAATGCAACCGCAGATGAACGCCGATTCACACCGATTAAATCGCATGAGGGTGGAGATTATTGGACACGCAAACCAAGTGGCAAACAATCTTGGTTTGGGATTTCTTGGAAAAGCGCGCGAAAATTCGCTGGGGATTGAAATGACCCATGCCGGCCTCGCTGTCGAGCAACAGAATACGATTAAAAGCGTGCCTGCTTATCAAATTTGGGCAGCCAGGAATCGAAGTCAAATGCATTGTGAACGGCTGCTCATATCAGTGTTCATCGGCGTTCATCGGCGGTTATGTAGCGAATGAGACGTAAGTTAGCGCCTATGGGGGGTACCACCACCTTCGCTTGCGAATGCATTAACCAAATGGTTTACTAACGCATGGACGCTGAAAAGCACTCGTTGGACCTGCTGTTCTCGGCGTTGTCGGATCCCATCCGGCGGGCCATCCTGGCCCGGCTGGCAGAGGGCGAGGCGACGGTGGGCGACCTTGCCCGGCCTTTTTCCGTATCCCTGCCCGCCATTTCCAAACACCTGCGCGTGCTGGAAAGAGCGGGTCTGCTGGAACGGCGGATCGAAGGGCGGGTGCACCGTTGCCGCCTGCAGCCGCGACCGCTCAAGGACGCGGTGGATTGGCTGGCCGAGTACCGGCAGTTCTGGGAGCGGCAGCTCGACGCCCTGGAGGCGTATCTGGAGGGCGAAGGATCCCGTTGACGCCCGGTGCACGGCTCCGGATAGCGGTGCATTGAATCCGCACGAGAGGCAAAGCCCCGGCAACAACGGCCGATGAGCTGCCGCAGCCGGCAGCGTGCGGGCGATGTCCGGCAGCGCGGCGTGCCACCGGCGCCGGAGCGGATTCTGGCCCGGCCGCCCATACCCACGGGGTTCGCGGCCGGCTCCCCTCCAGTGTGGCGGAGGGTGCCCTACAGCGTATCTCCCCTCCCGTATCGGCCGGCAAAGGAGAAGAACGCCCATGATCTCTAGCGCACAACCCGATCCCGACACATCGCTCACGCTACGGCGCACGTTTCATGCCGAGCGCGAACGCGTATTCCGCGCCTGGACCGACGCGACGACACTGCGGCAGTGGTTCTGCCCCGTCGGATTCAGCGTCGTCGCCGCCGAGGTGGACTTGCGCGTCGGGGGCAGTTACCGTTTCGCCATGAAGCCGCCCGATGGCGACCCCAGCGTTGCCTTCGGCACCTATCGGGAAATTTCCCCTCCTGAGCGGCTGGTGTACACGTGGCGCTGGGAAGGCGGGGAGATGGACGACACGCTGGTTACGGTGGAGTTCCACGACCTGGGCGGAAGCACCGAGGTGGTGCTCGTGCACGAGATGTTTCCCGCCGCCGAGGTTCGCGACCGCCATGCCGAAGGCTGGACGGGCTGCCTGGCCCATCTGGAGCAGGTGCTGCCCAATCTTGGCTGAGCCGTGCCTCCGAGCAATCGCCCTTGCACGCGGCTGTGCATCCCGGCGCCGCCGATAGCGCCTGGTCCGTGCCCGCCGTCAAGGACGAGATGCGCGTGCCCGTGGATGGCCGGCTGGTGGTGGCCCCTACCACGGACGGCGGTGTGAGCTTTCCGCAGCTCAGCGCCGGCCTGCCGCCGGCGCCCGCCTAAGATCTCATCTACCGCCACGGGCTGGACGTGGATGCCAGCGGCGACGGACTGGCGATGGGATCGACGACGGGAGCGCTGTGGAGCTCGCAGAACGGAGGCGACACCTGGAGCGCGCTTTCCGTTCACCTCCCGCCCATCTACTGCGTGCGCTTGGGCACCTGAGCCGAAATCTCGCAATTCACTGCACCAAATTGCGGGGGGAAAGGGGCGCACCCGCTCGCCTGCCGGCGACGGGCATGACCGCCCCTGGGGATACGACGTGGAGCAGGCCAGCAGGCTGTCCATGCGGCCTTGAGTGTCTGTCACGTCCCGCGCGCT
>JACZVE010000098.1 GCA_022572825.1 SAR324 cluster bacterium | reverse complement strand
ACTCAACAGCGTCGTTCAGCCGAGCATGAGCCTGTCTTTCTAACTCACGGCTTTCCCTCAATGCCGCTTCGGCCCGTTGCCTTTCGGAGATATCCATAATGGCCGCATAAAACCCGATCACCTCCTGTTTTTCTCCGAAGTCAGGCACGTACCGCGCAGACAAAGCGTTTTCCGGCGCCTTTGTAGGGGACTTCGGTTTCAAAGACCTGCTCCTCTCCTGCCAACACCCCCTGCACATAGGGCAGGATTTTGTCGTAGGCTTCATCGCCCAAGGCTTCCCGCAGGTGTTTTCCGGTGAATTCCCCTGGGGCCAAGCCGCGCCATTCCTCGTAAGTCTTGTTGTTGAACTGGAACCGATGATCCTTGTCCACATAGGTAATCAGCACGGGGACGGAATCGGCTATAGCACGGACTCGTCCCTCACTTTTCCTCAGGGCCTCTTCGACCTGCTTGCGCTCGGTGATGTCCGTAAGCACGGAGGTAAACCCGACCAGGTTGCCTTCTCTATCTCGTTGGTAATTCCAGTCCACCTGTAAATCGATCCTACTCCCGTTCTTTGTACGCCTCGTCGTGAAATAGGGTTTTGGCGGAGGCTGATCTCTCGCCATCATGGCAAGAAAGTCGCTCAATGACTTTCGCTCCTCCTCAGACTCCGTCCTGTCCAGAAGCGACGTCCCAATGAGTTCCCCGTCGCCGTATCCAAGGATTTTGTGATAGGCGGGATTGCCGTAGAGGACTTTCCCAGCGGTATCAATTTCCACGATGCCATGAGGAATCGCCGCAAGAATATTTTGCAGCCGCTCCATGCCCTCGCCCTGTTCGGCTTTCCCCGGCGAACCCGGTTGCATGAACGGCTCTTGATTCCCGTTCCGTTCGAGTTCCGCCACCCGGCTTCGCAGAGCCTCATTTTCGGCAATGAGTTCGGCTTTGGTCTTTTTGGAGCCCACAATTTTCCCTTTACTTGGAGGTCAAGGCCAAGAAAACGCCGTTGCTTACTCGCTCACCCTCACTGGGTGAGATAGGCGCAACAGGTAGAAAACCGTCGAGAGTCTTGGAAATTTGTCCTTTTTATCCGTAATTCGTTTAACGGTCACGAGTGCTCTGGGTTTCCTGTGAGTTTCGCTTTTTCCCATCATATTTCGCACGCACCCCCGCTTACCGAGGGATTCCCCGTCAAGGAGCGAGGGAGAAGCGGTTTCGCCCATCGCTCTTACTTTTGTTGATTTGCGTGAATTGCTGAGTCACCACACTAGACGATCCCGGCCGCCTTCAGCTCATCCAGCTCTCCCGCGCTCAGGCCCAGCCACCGGCAAAACACTTCCTCGTTGTGCGCCCCCATCGCCTGGCCCAGGTGTTCCAGCCTGCCCGGGGTGGCGGACAAAAACGGCATGGGCGCCGGCACGACGACCTCGCCCGCGCGCGGGTCGTTCACCTTGAGCAGGTCGCCGCGGGCGGCGTAGTGCTCGTCGGCGAAGATGTCGGCGATGCTGTTGATGGGGCCGCAGGGCACCTCTCCTTCGGCACAGCGCGCCAGCACCTCGTCGCGCGTCAGGCCGGCGGTCCACTCGGAGACGATGCGGTTCACCTCGGCGCGCTGGGCCAGCCGCGCCGCCTTCTTGCCGTAGGCGTCCGCCGCGGCCAGCTCGGGGCGGCCCATCATCTCCGCGAAACGGGCGAACATCTTGTCGTTGGTGCAGGCGATGGCCACCCACTGGCCGTCCCGGGTGGGGTAGTGGCTGTGGGGCACGGAGTTGTAGGTGTCCGCCCCCATCCGCTCGCGCACCTTGCCCGTGGCGGCATACACGGGGGCCAGCTCGTCCAGGAAGCGGAACATGGGCTCGTAGAGTGCGATGTCGATCACCTGTCCCTGACCGGTCTTGTCCCGCACCCGCAAGGCCAGCAACACCCCGTAGGCGCCGTAAATACCCGTCAGGTAGTCCGCCAGCGTCGTGGAACCGGGCATCAGGGGCGGCGTGTCCGGCTGCCCGGTGAGGTAGGACAGCCCGCAATAGGCGTGGGCGATGCGGGCAAATCCCGGCAGGTGCCGCTTGGGCCCGGTCTGACCGTAACCGGTGATCCGCAGCAGGATCACGCCCTCGTTGACCTGGCGCAGCGCCTCGTAGCCCAGGCCCCATCTTTCCAGCGTCCCGGGGCGAAAGTTCTCCACCACCACGTCCGCGCCGGCGACCAGCTCCTTGAACAGCTCCGCGCCGCGAGGCTCGCGCAGGTCCAGGGTGACGCATTTTTTGTTGCGGGACTCGTTGAGCCAGTTGTACGAGTCGCCCGCCGGGCTCCTCGTGCCCAATTCGCGCAGGGAGTCTCCCACCGCCGGCTTTTCGATCTTGATCACCTCCGCGCCGAACTCGCCCAAAGCCGTGGCGGAGAACGGTGCGGCGATGAAGGTGGCGATGTCCAGCACCCGGATGCCCTCCAGCGGGGCGGGCGGATCGGTCATGGAAGCTCCTCTGCGGCGCGGATCAGGATGCGAACGATGCCAGTGCCCAGTGCTAGCGCTGCTTGCGCGCTTCTATCCGTTCCGCCTTGGCCAGCACGTTTTCGGCCAGCTTGATGTTGGCCAGGTCCACCATCTCGCCCCGCACGGCCACCGCGCCGCGCCCCTCCTCGATGCCGGCATGGAGGGTTTCCAGCAGGCCCCGCGCCCAGGCGGTCTCCTCCTCCGTGGGAGAGAAGACCTCGTTGGCGATGGCGATCTGGCTGGGATGAATGCAAGATTTGCCCTCGAACCCCAGCGCGACCGCGCGCAGGCAGGAAGCGCGGTAGCCCTGCAGATCCCGGAAGTCGGCATAGGCGCTGTCCCGCGGGCGCAGACCGTGGGCGCGACAGGCGTTGGCCAGGCGGGCCATGACGAAGTGCCACTGGTCGCCCAGGTGGCGCCGGGCCGGCGCACCGTCCTCGCCCGGCTCGACCACCGCGTAGTCGGGGTCCGCGGCCCCGATCTTGCGGTTGCGCATCTTCATCCCCACCGCGTAGTCGCCCGCGCCGAAGCTGAGCGCCTCCAGCCGTCCCCCGGCGCGCGCGATCTCCGAGACGTTCTCCAGACCCAGGGGCGTTTCGATGATGCCTTCGATGCCGACGTGCGCGTCGCGGCCCAGCCCGCCCTCGATCTGCTCCAGCAGCGTGGAAACGAACGCGACGTCCGCCGGCACGTTGACCATGGGCAGCACGATCAGGTCCAGGCGCGGGCAGCTTTCCACCAGGCCCGTGACGTCTTTGTAGGTAAGCGGCGAATCCAGGCCATTGACGCGCACGGCCATGTTCTTATCCGCCCAGTCCACCTCGTTCAGCGCGCCAATGGCGGCATTCCGCGCCGCTTCCTTCTTGCCCGGAGAGACGGCGTCCTCCAGGTCCAGGATGATGCCGTCCGCCGCGCTCGCAGCGGCCTTGGCGAAGAAATGCGGCGAGGTAGCGGGCACGAACAGGCTGGAGCGCTGCAGGCGGAACTGCGGAGCGTAGGCTGTTTGACTCGACATGTCCCGCCGCCTCGATTGGATCGCTCCGGGCTGCCCGAAGGATTCGGGCACGCCGCCGTCACGCAAATTACCGGCATGCAATAGGTTATGCGCCTATACCTTTAGCCCCGGCCACTTGCCGTGATAATCCCGTGAAGACAGAAGCCCGCCCCTCGGCCTCCTCCTCGTGCGCGGGGACGGGGAGCATCGCGGCACTAAAAAGCGACGCGGAAGGGTGGGGAAACTCGCACAGAATGTTAGCCCGTGAAACGGCGCCCTGGCAATAGGAGAGCCACGCCATGACACCCCCCGTCGAGCCGCTCCCAGCTCGGTGCTTTGACCAGACGCCGCAAGCGCGGACGGGCTGGACGAACGAGCCCGCGCACGCCACGGCCTCTTCACTCGGGGAACCTCAGCAGCCGAAACGGGCTGCCCGCGGCCGATCGCGGCACGGAACGCGCGCCATCGCCGAGTGCGGCACGCGCCCAACCCTGCTGCGCGTGCCGCATGTCCTGCCCTTCCGCGAAGTAGTAGCGTCCGCCCAGCGCACCCCCTTCGGTGATGATCGAGGCCGATACGGTGCCGTACCCCGGCGTGCGGATGAATACCGCGCCCAGCGCTCCGTGAATCTCCTCGTCGCGATGGGGGCTGGGCAGCGCGTCGGGCGGCGTGGGGTCGCAGAGGAAGGCCTGCAAGGCCAGCAGGAAGGACTCGCCGTCCAGCCCGCGGTGCCGTTGGAAAAAGGCATGGGAGCGCGCCACCTTGGGCCACGTGCGGTCATCCAGAGTGGAATTGCTCAACGCGTAGAATCCCGCCCCCAGCACGGCGGGCGGACGCGCCTCCTGGGAGGAATAACAGTACATCCTCCGCGCGGTGCCGAAGAGGACATTGAACGGGCGGTAGTGGCGCACCGGTGTCCTGGCCAACCCTGTCGCGGCGGCCTCCGGGTCGCCGTGGGCGAGCAGCTTGAGAACGATCTCGCCCCTGGAACGCGCATCGGGCACCTCACGCGCATCGGGGTCGCGGCGATTGGTCAGCACCGCCGCCATGCCCATTTGATTGCGCCCCATCCACGTGCCGCCTGCCTCCAGATCCCGTCCCGCGTAAATGAGCGGATCGCTGGCGATCACTGCGGGCGGGGCGGAGGGGCGGGTGTAGAACTCGTCACGGTTGCCCGCCAGCATCAGCTCCATGTCCGGATGACTGCGCAGGGCCAGCAGTACAAGGCACATGGCGGCGCAATGGTGGGTGCGGGGTGTGCGGCGCTCGGGGAGGAGGTGCGCGCGGGCTCGCTATACGGCCCCGGTGACACGATAGCCGCAGTGCCTCCCGTTCGCAATTGAGCGCGGGCGTCGTTGCGTGGAGGGGGCCGGTCAGCCCGCCTGGGAGGCGTCGCGCGGGGCGTACGGAAATCCGGGCGGGCCGCGCCTGAATTCAGGAGCGGCCCGCCGCGGCCGGTAGGAGGGTGGTGTCGTAGCAGGAAGGTTGATGGCCGGGTGGTATCGGCGAGCACCGAAGGGCGCTTGCCGGGAGGGGAACGCGGTGCGCCCCGTTACCCGGCGATCGCAACGCGCTGGGAGGCCACCTGGTTTTCCTTGCGCACCGCCTCGACTGCTTCCACCTGCGTTTCCGGCTGATCGGTGAACAGTGGGTGGCGGGTGCTGAAGTTGGGATCGTTGAGCACGACCTGCAGGCCTACCCGCTTGTTCTTATTGACCACCAAGGGCCCTTGCAGGTTAACCGTCACGTCCAGAATGTTGGCTGCCATCGTTACGATCACATAGACCTGAAGATCATCCACGTTATCGGTTTCCAGGTTCTTGATCTGATCCTTCTTCACCGAGAAGTGGTACGAGGGCAGAATGATGGCCGGATCGATGACCACGAATGCCAGCGAGGGAATGTCCAGCGACTGCATCCACATGAACGGCTCGCCGATCTCGTCGTCCATCAGATGGTATCGGCTGCATTCGGAGAAGCCCAGCATCCCCTCCGTCAAGGTGATGACCTGCTCTTCCTTCACGTCGATCGTTCCGAATCGGGTCGTTTTGACTTTCATCGCCTCCTACCTGGTACGAGTGGCATCAAGCCGACGGAATCGCCGCAATGGCGCTGTTCCGTCGCCGGCACTACGCCGCCTTCGGGCTCACTTCTTCTTCTTCCAAAGGTCTCCAATGGACTTCAGCGTCAACGGCGCCTTGGAGGCCGCGCGCTTGTTTTCCTCTTGAATGCGGATGTAAACCTCTTCCCGGTGAATCGCGTACTTTCTAGGCGCATCGATCCCCAAGCGCACCTGCCTGCCCTTGATTTCGATCACCTGAATCTTGATGTCATCACCAATCGTGATGCTTTCTCCTGACTTCCTTGTCAGAATCAGCATTGTTGCCTCCTGGCGGCCAAATAATGATTACGGGGAACACATTCGAAGCAAAGCAACCCTATGATGCTGGATAATGCCTCCTTGGATCTATCCAGGATGCATTTTCATGCAAGGCCCCTAATCCTAACTGCTGACAATGCAGGCCCGACAGTTTCAGGTGCCTCTGACGGTCACACGTTTCATTCAATCAAAATCCGCACCAAAGCGTCCCATTCTTCAGCCGCGGCGTACTTTTTTTCTGCGCCGCCGGGGCTCAATTGTACGTCGCGCCGTCAATCCGCGTGACCGTGTCGCTAGCTCATTCATGCTCAACGCGTTACGCCGCGGCCCAAACAACCGGCGCCAAGTACACCCAGCCGGTACTAACGCAGAAAGTTGAGCAGCGAAGGCTGGATGAGGCGAGCGCTGGTATCCAGCGTGGCCCGGTTGCGGACATCCGCCAGGTTCATTTCCACGACCGCCGCCGGGAAGTCCAGGTCTTCAAGCTCGGAAAGCTGGCTGACGTTGTTGAACTCCCGGTCCGACAGCTTATCCAGCTGATCCTCCAGCTCCTTGCGCACCGCGCCGGTATCGGCACGCTTGTTGAGCACTTGCTCGAAAGCGTCGTCCAGCTCCTGCAGGCGTTCCTCCAGCGCCGCCCGATCGTTGTCCAGCAGCGCCCGCCTGAGGCTGAACAACATGTCGAAGATGTGCACGCTGTCCGGGTCGTTCGCATCGCGGAAGAATATTTCCCGGGCCGTCAGATTGATCGGCTGCAGGGCGCCCTCGCTGGTGGGAATGAGCCGCTTGTCGTCATTGCCCTCGTAGCGGATGGGCGGATTGGACTGGAAGCGAAACTCCAGTCCGACCGGATAGACGATCGGTTCTCCCAGCTTGTCGGTGTCCGCGCCCATCAGCGTCAGCATCACCTTGTCTGTTGGCTGGCCGTCCTCGTTGAACACTTCAAACTCGGGCAACAGGGTCTTCTCCTTGCTCCAGGTGCTCCCTCCGTCGTCCGACACGACGAAGTGCGCCCGGCCGATCTCCCCCTCCCTGACGATCCGCACGATGTAGGGGTGAAGGGAGAAACCCTCGAAGGTGGCCTGAAACTGGTCGGTGTCGAGCAGAAACTGCAGGTCCGGAGCCAGGCTTTCCGCGTTGACGACGGCGGACTGCACCGCGATGTTGTGCACCAGCGGCTTGGTGAAGGTCTTGCTGCCGGAAAACACGTAGATCTTGCCGATGCGGGTATTGCCGGCCTCCACCAGCGCATCGGTGATGCCCTGAAGCTCCCCGGCGGTCACCCGCCGCGAGTTCTCATCGGAGCTGTCGTTGGCCTGCGCCAGGATCAGCGTTTTGGCCTGCCGCAGCAGGTCCCCCACATGGGCCATCTCCGACTCGGTGCGGTCCAGCCAAATGAAAGTCTGGGCCATGATGTGCTTGAGCATGTCGAAGAAGGAAAGCTTGGTGCGAAAGTCCTGGGCCTGCACGGCACCGATCGGATCGTCGGAAAGCCGGTTGATGCGCCGTCCGGACGCCATGGTCTCCTGCAGCGTTTGCAGGCGCTCCGCGTTGGACTGGATGTTGCGCAGGATGGCGGTCTGCTTGGTAAGATCGGTGACGCGCATGGGAGGTTTCGCCCTTACATATCGATGACGGTGCGGGTCATTTCATCCACCGAGGTGATGAACTTGGCGGCGGCTTCGAAGCCCCGCTGAAACTGCACCATGTCGGCCACTTCCTCGTCCATGTTCACCGAGGAAATCTCGTTCCTCAGCTTCTGGAACTGGTCCAGGATCAGCCGTTGGTTGCGCAGTTCTTCCTGGGCGCGATTGATCATCAGGCCCAGCTCGGCGAGCATTCCGTTGTAAAACTCGTCGAACGTGATCGATTCGCCCCTCATGGTGGGTTCGAACTGAAGCTGGTTGATCGCAAGGGCCACCGAATTTTCCCCCGGCAGCAGCCCGCGGCCGGTGGAAATGCGATTGGGCCGCTCCACCAGGCGGCGATTGATCCGGAAATCGCGGGCACCTTGCAGGTTTTCGAAGAAATTGTTGAACCCCATGATGGTGGTAAAGTCGGTCTCGTCTTCTCCCAGCACGAAATCGAACGCCCCCTGGGCTTCGATGGTGACGCTGCCGTCGCTGTTGACCGCGGCACGCAGCAGGTCCGGATTGGCCACGGTGGCGTTGATGCGGTTCACCACGTCCTGCACCGTATCCTCCCCGGCACGCAGCTCCACCTGGTAGGTTTCCAGATACGCGTTGTTCTGGCCCACCAGGTGAATGCTCAGCAGACCATCTTTGAGAAAGGGCAGAGGCTGCGTGATCGCGTCCGGTTTGAGCGCAAAGGAACTGGTCAGCCGGTCGTACGTCGCGTTCAAACCGGTGCCGGAATTGTGCAGCCGGTTAATGCGGAACGCCAGCTCGGAGGCCAGCTCGTCCAGCCGCTCGATGAGGCCGACCACGATCTTGTCGCGCAGCACGACAAACTCCTTCAACTCGCCGGCCTGAATGTGGGGCGTGAGATCGCGGCTGATTCCTTTCGGGTCGATGCCTCGCAGGCTGAAAAATCCGATCTCGTCGTTGTCGAAGCTGGCCTCGACCGAGTTGGCGCGCCGCCCGGTCACGAGCGGAAAGCCGTTGCCGATGGAGACCTTCACCATCTTGTCCTCGGACTCGAACCAGTTGATCTGGATGAGCTTGGACAGCTCTTTGAGGGCGCCCTCGCGCTCGTCGCGCAAATCGTTGGCCTCGCCCCGCCCGCGGTCGGTCTGCTGGATGCGCTTGTTGAGTCCGGCGATCTGACCGGCGAGCTGATTGGCTCGCTCCACCCGCTCAGCGATGCGGCCGTTGAGCTCCTTGCGCATCTGCCGGAAGTCGCGGTTCAGCCCGTTGATGCGCGTGGCCAGCCGCTGGCCGGAGGCGATCAGGTCCTGGCGGAAAATCTCGGCCTCGGGCTGTGTGGCCAGGCGGCCCCAGGCGGCCCAGAACTCGTTGAGCGCGTTGCGCAGGCCGAAGCCCTCCACCTCGGCGAACAACGCTTCCAGACGCCGCAGTCCGTTCTCGCGGATTTCTGCGTTGCCGCCCCGGCTTTGCTCGGCGATGAGGCGCTTGGTGAGAAAACGGTC
>JACZVE010000097.1 GCA_022572825.1 SAR324 cluster bacterium | reverse complement strand
AGCGCCAGTGGCGTCGTCGCCTCGGCCATCAGATATAGCCCCAGCGCGTAAAGGACGCCCCCCACGGCGACCACTCGCCCCGTCCCGTAACGGTCCGCGATCATTCCCGTCACGGGTTGTGCCAGGCCCCAGAGAATGTTCTGCAGGGCGATGGCGATGGCGAAGGTCTCGCGGCCCCAGCCGAACTGGCCGGTCATGGGCACCAGATACAGTCCGAACGTCTGCCGGATGCCGTTGGACAGCGCCACCATCACCGTGGCCGTCAACAGCACCAGCAGCGGAGTACGCCAGGAAGATGAGTGCATTGCTCGCTCGCGATTGACGTAAATGAAGCCTGTGCCGCCCACTCGCGGGATGCACGGATCATCCCGCGGCCGGGCGGGCGGCCAGCCGGGCGGCGCGGATCTCCTCGCTGGGGCGCTCGTCGATGGGCCAGTGCACCGCGGCGGCAAAGACGCCCAGGGCGATGGCGGCCAGCCAGACCTGATCGTAGGAGCCGGTCAGATCGTACACCCTGCCTCCCAGCCACACGCCCAGGAACGACCCCAATTGATGCCCCAGGAAGACCACGCTGAACAAGGTGTTCAGGTAGCGTACGCCGTACATCTGCCCCACCAACGCCGCGGTCAAAGGCACCGTGCCCAGCCAGAGGAAGCCCATTACGGCCGCGAACGCCAGCACGGTATAGCCGCTGAGGGGCAGCGCGATGAACAGCGCGATGAGCACGGAGCGGGCGAGGTACAGCGCGGAGAGGGTCTTGCGCTTGCTGAAGCGGCCGCCCAGGTAGCCGAAGCCGAGCGTCCCGAAAATGTTGAAAAACCCGATCAGGCCCAGGGCCAGTGCCGCCACGCCCGGCGACACCCGATTGTCGGTCAGGAAGGCGGGCAGATGGGTGGCGATGAAGGCGATGTGGAAGCCACAGACGAAAAATCCCCAGAACAGCAGCCAGTAGCGGCTCTCCCTGCCCGCCTCGCGAAAGGCGTGCAGGGGGCTGGCCGCCGCGCCGGCCGCCGAGGAGGGCCTTTCGGCCTTGCCGGCCAGCACTGCCGCCAGGGGCGCCATCAGCAGGGAGATGGCCGCCAGTATCATGAGGGAGTCGACCCAGCCCAGCAGAAAGATAGAGCCCTGGCTGAAGGACACCAGCACGAATTGGCCCATGGAGCCGCCCGCCGTGGCGATCCCCAGATAGAGGCTGCGCCGGGATTCGCTGGCCACCCGGCTCACGGCGCCCACGATGACGCCGAACCCCGTGGCGCTAGTACCCAGGCCGATCAGGATGCCCATGGCAAACGTCAGCCCAAGCAGCGAGGTGGACTGGGCCATCAGGTAGAGGCCCAGGGCGTAGGTGACACTGCCGCAGGCGATGACGCGGCCCGTGCCGTAGCGGTCCGCCAGCGCCCCGGTGAAGGGCGCCGAGAGGCCCCAGACGAGATTCTGGATGGCGATGGCCAGCGCGAAGATCTCCCGCCCCCAGCCATGGGCCTCGGTCATGGGACGCAGGTAGAGGCCGAAGGTATTGCGCAGCCCGATACACAAGGCCGATACCGCCGTCGCCGCAAGGAGCACAAGCAGCGGGGTACGCCAGGAAGCAGCGTTCAAGGCAAGCTCATGAAAGAACGAAAAAGGCGCGCCCTCGCGGACGTCACCTGAAACCGCGGGCCCGGTGTGCCTTCAGCTTATCTCGGGTACGTCCGGTTGGCAAAAGCCCCGCTACGCGCCACACAGTGCCCGGATGGCCTCCGCGACGTCCTCGATGTCGTGCGCGAACAGCGTACGGAAGTCCAGCAGCACGCGGCCTTCCTGGAGCCGCGCCACGATGGGCGGCTCACCCGCGCGCAAATCCGCGGCCAGCGCCTCGCCGTCCCTGCCGGGCCGCTGCAGCGCGAGGCAGAGTGTGTCCATGCGCACCTCCGGCACGGCTCCGCCGCCCGCCAGGGACTGATCGCGCACCACCTCCCAGGAGAGGCCGCGACCCTCGGCGGGCTTGAGCGCGTCCAGCAATCGCCCGGCCAGCCACTCCATATCCCCTGGTGTCCGCTCCAGCAGATCGACGACCGCGTTCGTTTCGCGCAGGCGCTCCATTTCCAGATACGCGAGCAGGGAGTGCTCCAGCAACACCAGACGCACCCGGTCCACCCGCAGGCTGCGAAACAGCGGATGCCGCCGCATGCGGTCCAGCAGCGCGGCGCGGCCCACCACGATGCCCGCCTGCACGGAGCCCAGCAGTTTGTCGCCGCTGAAGGCTACGACGTCGGCGCCCGCCTCTATCTCCTGGGCAACGGTGGGCAGATTGCGCAGCGCGGGCTGGCTGAAGCGATAGAAGGTGCCGCTGCCCAGATCGTGCCACACCGTCAGGCCCCGCTCGCGGGCCAGGGCGGCCAGTTCCGGCACCGTGGCCTCCTCGGTGAAGCCGGTCAGGGTGAAGTTGGAGCGGTGCACCTTGAGCAGGGCCACGGAATCCGCCGTAATGGCTTCGGCATAGTCGGCCAGGCGCGTGCGGTTGGTGGTGCCTACCTCGACCAGCCTGGCGCCGGACTGACGCATGATGTCCGGCACCCGAAAGCTGCCCCCGATCTCGACCAACTCGCCCCGCGAGACGATCACCTCCCGGCCGGCCGCCAGGGCACTGAGCAGCAAAAGCACCGCCGCCGCATTGTTGTTGACGACCAGCCCCGCCTCGGCGCCGGACAGCGTCGCCAGCAGCTCCGGGACGCGGCCGCCGCGCTCGCCGCGCTTTCCCGCCTCCAGGTCGAATTCCAGATTGATATAAGCGTGCTGCAGCGCCTGCGCGGCTTGCGTGAGCGCGGGGGTGAGCACGGCGCGCCCCAGGTTGGTGTGCACCACCACCCCGGTGGCGTTGATGACGCGGCGAAGTTGATTGGGCGGGGGCCGCGACACGGCCGCCTCGATCTCCCGCAGCAGCGCCTCCCGGCCGGGTAGCGCGGCATCCCGCGGGGCCGCGAGCAGGGCGGCGCGGAAGGCTTCCAGCACCTGGTTGACCCGCGCCCGCACGGGCTTGCCGCTGGGCAGCCCCTTGGCTTCCAGATGTCGGTCCACCTCGCTGATGCTGGGCAGATCGCGCAGCAGTGTCTGAACGTCGGTGGGCGTGCTGGCTTTCATGGCAGGGCGGGGTGGCGGTTGCGGGAACGCTGACCAGCAAAGGCGATCGATAGGACACTAGATCATGCGGTTGTTTCTGTTGATCTTCGCCTCACACCCGGCCCCTCTCCACGGTGTGGAGAAGGGTGACTGCCGACAAGCGGGCAGTGGTCCTGAAGCAATCTCTTCACTGCGCTTTGCACTGTGGGCGGCCCCCCTCTCCATTTAATGGAGAGGGCCCGGGGGGGTGAGGCATTGTAATATGATGCTCGGGCACATAAATTCCCCCTGACCCCACGGGATAGGTGCATTCACCAAATAGCAGGCGGCGTCATTATACATACTGCGGCCTGCCGGGGCGAGGAAGCGCGCAAGCGCGCCAACATCTGTTCTGTCCGGGAACGATCACTCGGGGCGCAATGCCGCGAAATTTTTCAGCAGCCGCAGTCCGGCGTTCTGGCTTTTCTCCGGGTGGAACTGCGCGCCCCAGACGTTGCCGTGCCGCACCACGGAGGGAAAGCTTTCCCCGTACTCGGTGAGGCCGAGCGCGTCGCCGCGCTCGTGCAGGACCGCATGGTAGGAGTGCACGAAGTAGAAGTAGGTGTCGTCGGGAATGCCCTCGCTCAGCGGATCCGCGTGCTGCCATGCCACCTGATTCCAGCCGATCTGCGGCACCTTCAGCTCGCCCCGAAAGCGCACCACCCGCCCCGGCACGAGGCCCAGTCCCTGATGCAGACCATCCTCGTCGGATCGGTCGAACAGGAGTTGCATGCCCACGCAGACACCGAGGAAGGGCACGCCGGCGGCTACCCGCTCGCGCACCACTGCCTCCATGCCGGCCTGCCGCAGATGATCCATGGCGGGCCCGAAGGCGCCCACCCCCGGCAGGATAATATGGCTGGCCGCGGCCAGCCCGGCCGGGTGGCGCACGATGCGGCTTTGCAGCCCCTGATAGTCCAGCGCGTTCTTCAGGTTGTACAGGTTGCCGACGTTGTAATCGATGATGGCAATCATGGCAGCTAGAGCACGCCCTTGGTGGAAGCGACGCCGGCGCGCCGAGGATCCAGCGTGACCGCCTCGCCCAGGGCCCGGCCGAAGGCCTTGAACAGGGCTTCGCACTTGTGATGGTCGTTCTCTCCGTACAGGAGCGCCATGTGCAGGGTCATTCGCGAGGCCAGGGCAACGGACTTGAAGAAATGGGGAATCATCTGGGTTTCCAGGGCGCCGATGCGCTCGCGGGTAAAGGCCCCCTGGAAATGAAACTCGGGGCGCCCCGAGAAATCCAAGGCCGCGCGGGCCAGCGTCTCGTCCATGGGCAGGAAGCTGTGGCCGTAGCGGCGGATGCCCTTCCGCTCGCCCAGGGCCTGATCGATCCCGCGGCCGATGGCGATGGCCACATCCTCCACGGTGTGGTGGGAGTCCACCGCCAGATCCCCTTGGCAGGACAGCTCCAGATCGAGCAGGCCGTGAAAGGTGAGCTGCTCGAGCATGTGGTCGAAATAGCCGATCCCCGTTTCGATGCGCGCCTGCCCGCTGCCGTCCAGATCGACCGTGAGCCGGGTGCGGGTCTCGCGGGTGGTGATTTCCAGCTCCGTGTGGCGGGACATGCCGGCGCCCTCAGCGGTTCGAGGCGGGGTTGGGCGACCCCGGAGCCGGTGCCTCACCGCGCACGCGCACGGCCTCGGCGTGGGCGAAGAGCTGCTCGCGCTCGGCGAACAGGCGGATCGCATCGGCCTCCCTGGCCAGCCGTTGCGGCGAATAACGGATTACCGAGGAGCGCTTGACGAAATCCTGCACGCCCAGCGGCGAGGAATACTTGGCGCGTCCCCCGGTGGGAATGGTGTGGTTGGGGCCCGCGAAGTAGTCGCCTACCGACTCGGGCGTGTGCGGCCCGAGGAAGATTGCGCCGGCGTGGCGGATCTGGCTCAGTTGGCCGAACGGGTCCTCGGTGAGCAACTCCAGGTGTTCCGGTGCCATCTCGTTGACCAATTCCACGCCCTCGGCCAGCGATGCGACGACGATCACGCCGGAGCCGCGCGCGAAGGATTCGGTGATGATCTCGCGCCGCGGCAGTTGCGGAATGAGCGCTTGCACGCGCTCGGCCACCGCCGCCGCCTGTGCCGCATCGGTGGTGACCAGCAGGGCGCGGGCCTCGCCGTCGTGCTCGGCCTGGGAGAGCAAGTCGCGCGCCAGGTACTCCACCGGGACGTCCTGATCGCAAAGGATCAGGATTTCGCTGGGCCCGGCGATGGAGTCGATGCCCACGTCTCCCATCACCTGCCGCTTGGCCTCGGCCACGTATTGGTTGCCCGGACCCGTGATCTTGTGCACGTGGGGGATGCTCTCCGTGCCGTAGGCCAGCGCGGCAATGGCCTGTGCGCCGCCGATGGCGTACACCTCATCCAGATCCAGCAGGGCGCAGCAGGCCAGGATATCCTTGTGCGGCAGCCCGTCCTCGCCCGGTGGCGTGGCCACGACGACGCGCGGCACGCCGGCAATCTTGGCCGGAATGGCGTTCATTATCAGTGTGGAAGGATACACCGCCCGGCCGCCCGGGATATAAATCCCCACGCGATCGATCGCGGTCACCTTCCAGCCCAGCACGGAGCCGTCCTCAAAGAACTCGAAATTGCTGTCCTCGCGCTGGCGCCGGTGGAAGCGCTCGATATTTTCGCCGGCCTGAATCCACACGTCCTTGATGGCGGGATCCATATAGGCCACCGCCTCCTCCAGCGCCACCGACGAGACCCGGAACTCGTCCATCCGCACCTTGTCGAAGCGCTCGCTGTACTCGCGCAGGGCGGCGTCGCCCTCGGCGGCCACCCGCTCGACGATTTCGCGCACCACCGCCTCCACCGGGGACGCATCATCCTGCAGGTCGGCGGTGTGATCCAGGTAGTCCCGCAGGGAATCGTAGACGGTTACCGTCGGCCTCGATTCGAATTTGGATGGGCTGGATTCCGTCATTTGGCGGTGCCTTTTCCGATCCCCTTTCCGCCGCTCCCCTTCTTCCGGCGCGGGCGCGGGAAAAGTTTGTTGATGAAGGCCACGCGTCGCGTCGCGTCGCTGGCATAAGCGCTTTTGCCCGCGATCAACTGCGCGTAGAACTCGCGCGCCAGCTTCAGATCGCCTGTCTCCTCCAGCGCGCGCGCCAGCATCCAGCGCGAGGGCATCGCCAATTCGTGGTTGGGCGCCTTGTCCACCACCTCGAAGAAGGGGATCAGGGCATGATCGTACTTTCGCATCAGGAACAGGGCCTGTCCACGCCGGAACAATGCCTCCGTGCCCCGCTTGTCCTTGGGATGCTTCTTGCGGAAGGTTTCAAAACGGTCCGCCGCAAGGTCGAACTCGCCGTTGATGAGGAGGTGGTTGGCAATGCGAAATTCCTTGTCTGCCGCGGTTTTCGCCGGCAGTCTGGCGATGGGTGACTTGAGGAGCTTTTCCAGTTGGCCCAACTGAAGCCGCATCTTGTCCAGATCGTTCTCCGATTCCAGCCTGAATCGGCCCATGCGCGCGACCTGCTCCTCCACCCTGCGCGTCAGCCTGCGCTGCTCGGAATGGCTGCGTTCCAGTGCCTCGGACAGGGCCGATTGCTCGGAGACCAACTGCTCGGTGCGCTCGCTGATCAAATTGGTGCGGCCCCGCATGGCCCGCAGGTCCCTCTGAATGGCCCGCAATGTCTTGCGTTGCTCCTCGAGGCTGGATCCCACGTCCCGTTCGATGGCCAGCAGGCGCTGATCCTGCACACGGTTGGACTCGTCCACGCGGGCGATGTCCGAAGATCTGGCGCAGGCCGAGGCCAACGTCAGCGCCAGCACCGTGTGCGTACAGAGCCGGGCGAGCAGCCAAGGCGATTTCTGAGGAGGGGAGGGGGTCATGAAATGAGCTCTGCCTTACCGCAACCATCCGCGCTGCCTGCTGGCCTCAAATGCGGGGGAGCGGTATCCCGCGCATGAGGCGCACCCTATCGGACGAGGCGGCGGGATGTCCAGGTCGGACTGTTTTCCTCAAAAGTGTTTGGAGTTCGGGTCAGACGGCGCAGGTTGGAGCCGTCCGTGGACACGATGTACAGCTTGTATTCTCCCGTGCGGTTTGATGCGAACACGATCTGCCGGCCGTCGGGCGCCCACTCCGCCTGTTCCGCAAAGTAACGGCCACTGGTGATGGTGCGCACGTTTTCGCCGTATTGGTCCATGACGTGGATTTGTTCCACGCCGTTGACACGTCTTGTGAACATGATCGACTTGCCGTCCGGGCTCCACTTCGGGTCCGCATTGTAAAGACCCGCGAAGGTAAGGCGGATGTCCTCCCGGGTGTCCAGATCCATCAGGTAAATTTGCGGTGACCCGGAACGGTCGGAGACGAACACGAGCTTCTCCCCATCCGGGGACCAGTGTGCCTGGGTTTCAATGCCGAGCCGCGAGGTGAGCTGGCGGCTGCGCTTTTTCTCCAGATCGAACAGGAACAGGTCGGCGTTCTGATTGATGCTCATGGTCAACACCAACTTCTTGCCGTCCGGGGAAAAGGCGCCACCGGTATTGAGGCTTCCCGGCTCTGTCAGGTAATAGCTGCCCAGGGCGTCGGTGCCGTTGGGTTGGAGGTTCTGGTAATAGACCTGACTGCCACGATCGCCCAGCACCGTGTACACCATCCCCAACCCCTGCCGGGAAAATCGGGGTAGTATGCTGATATAGCGGTTGTGCGAAAGCAGCCGCAAGCGCTCGCCGTGGGTGGTCGTGGCAACGATGACCTTCGCGTAGCCCGGCTGGCGCAGCGTGTAGCCGATGCTGCTGCCCAGCAGACCCGGATGCCCCGTAATCCGTTCGGTCATCCGGTTGATCACGTCCATGATAGCGTCTTCGGTCACGCTTCCGTCCAGGGCCAGTGCGTCCTCGAACAGCTGCAATCGCTCCGGTCCGTTGTCGTAGAGGCGCAAGGCGCCGGCACCGGCCTCGAGCGTGAGCGCCAGCCGCATATCGATGCGTCCTGGCTCGTTCCTGATGCGGCAGTGACGGGTGGTTCCGCCATACAGATTGAACACGCCGCTCCAGCAAAGGTTCTTCTCCAGCAATGGACGCAAGCGGCGAAAGCCATCTGCCCCGGCCAAGGGGGGGGTCACTTCCAGGCTGAGGATGAGTTTGGAGAATCCAAGCCCCTCGATGAGAATGTCCTGGGTGGGGTCCGAACCGCCGTCCGGCGTGGGGGCCGGCCCTGTCGTGAGGGCGAGCGGCGCGGAGGCCAAGCCGGCGGCCATCACCAGGCATGCCGCAAGGCAGGCGGCGCCTCGCAGGAGCGCGCCGAGCGCTCCCGCCTGCCGAGGGCGGCGCCTCCCTACGGGTGAACTGAGGGGGCTGACGCGTTGCTGCGCTGGCTGCATAGGAGTACCGATTCTAAGGTGAGCAACTGAAGTGGAGCGTGAGCGTATCGTCTTCCGCGTCGATTTCCACTGGAATCGCCGGAATCTGCGCCTTGTTGATGGCGGCCAGGCACACCAGGTTATCAAATCGCGTGTTCCCGCTCGATTCGAGCAACTCGGCGCGCTGGACGCTGCCATCCCGGAGGAGCACCACGCGCACTCGCGTGAGCAGATTCGCGGGGAATCCGCCGGGGAAAGTGTACTGCTCCTTGACCGCTTCGCGAACCCGATTGGCGTACAACCTGAGGGAAAGCAGGTTTCGTTCCGTAGCTGCCGGCGCGAATCGATCGGGCCGCACCAACGCGGGGGCGGACGCCTCCACCTGCAGGTTGAGGGTGCGAACGCGGCTGCGCAGCCGCTCCATGGCCGATGGACGCCTGGGCTCGTCTTCCACCGCGGGAGGGGGCGGGGCGGCTGCCCGCGGCGCGGATGCGGACGGAGGCCCGGCCGGCGC
>JACZVE010000434.1 GCA_022572825.1 SAR324 cluster bacterium | reverse complement strand
GGCGGGGATACGATGCGCGGGCGCCGTTAAGGCCACGCTGACTCGTGCATTTCAAGGAGACGCTTCATGGCAGCGGTCAGTTTCTACAAATCCGACCTGAAAGAGATGGAATTCACCCTGTTCGAACAATTCAGGCTGGCGGAATTATTCGCGGCGCCTCCCTACGACCAGTTCAGCGAGGAGGATGCTCGCATGATCCTGAAGGAAGCCCACCATTTCGCCCAGGAGGTGATCGGGCCCACCATGGGGGAGACGGATCGTCAAGGTTGCGAGCTTACGCCGGAGGGGGTCAAGGTGCCCCAGGCCATCCACGACCTCTGGCGGCGATTCTACGAGAACGGCTGGAACGCCCTTGAACTGTCCGAATCGGCGGGCGGCCAGGGCGCACCGCGCCTGCTGGGCGTGGCCGTCACGGAGATGATGAGCGGCGCCAACACCGCCTTTCATATGTACCTGGGCCTCTCGCTGGCAGCGGCCGCGGTGTTGCGGGCGTTTGGCACGCCGGATCAACGGGAGCTGTATGCCGGCAAGATGGAAGACGGAACCTGGGGCGGAACGATGGTGCTGACCGAGCCGCAGGCCGGCTCCGACGTGGGGCTCAGCCTCACCAAGGCCACACCCAACGGCAACGGCAGCTATCTGATCAGCGGCAGCAAGATCTTCATCTCCGGCGGAGACCACGACCTGACGGAGAACATCGTCCACCTGGTGCTGGCCCGCATCGAAGGCGCGCCCAAAGGCACGCGCGGGCTCTCCCTGTTCCTCATTCCCAAGATCCGGGTCAACGCGGACGGCTCGTTGGGCGAGTCCAACGACGTTACCTGCACCCACATCGAGCACAAGCTGGGTATCCATGCCTCCGCCACCGCCGCGCTGACCTTCGGGGAGAACGGCAAGTGCGTCGGCTACCTGCTGGGCGGCGAGCCGACGCGGGGTGGTACGCCGGGTGAGGGCATGCGCAAGATGTTCGTCATGATGAACGGCGTACGTATCGGCGTGGCGGTACAGTCCCTCGGTGTGGCCTCCACGGCGTATCTCAACGCGCTGGCGTACGCCCGCACGCGCCTGCAGGGAGCGCACATGACCAAGGGCCGCGGCGAAAAGGGCGCCGTGCCCATTATCGAGCATTCGGACGTACGGCGCATGCTGATGGAAATGAAGGCTATCGTAGAGGGCTGTCGCGCACTGATCTTCCATGCGGTGCGCCTGCACGACCGGGCGCGCATGCTCGCTGAAGGCGAGGAGCGGGCGGCCCTGGAGGACGACTTCGATCTCTACATCCCATTGGCCAAGGCGCATGTGTCCGACATGGCTGTCAACGTCGCTTCCACCGCCCTGCAGGTATACGGCGGGGCAGGCTACACGGGGGATTACCCCGCCGAGCAATACCTGCGCGACTCGCGTATCTTCCCCATTTACGAGGGCACCAACGGCATCCAGGCCATGGATCTGGTGGGACGCAAGCTGAGTCAGAACCAAGGGGCAGCGGTGGGCCGCTTCGGCAAGGAACTGCAGCAACTGGTCAAAACCCTGGGCGGCCGGGCAGGCTATGAGAGTGAAGCCGCCACACTGGCCGCCGCCGGTGACAAGTTCAACGCGGTGCTGGAGCAGTTTCTGGAACAATCGCTCAAAGGAGGAATGGAACAGGTGGCATTATCGGCCACGCCATTCCTGCACGCCATGGCCCAGATAGCGATCGCCCGGTTGCTGCTGGAAGGGGCGCTCATCGCCGAGGACGCGCTGGCAAAGGTGGATGAGGGCAGTCAGGACGGCCAGTTCTATCGCGGCAAGATCGCGGCGGCCCGCTATTATGCGCGCAACATCCTTCCCCCTGCCCTCTCCAGCCTGGACGTGGTGCTGGCCGGCGACACTTCGGCGCTGGACATCCCCGAGGGCGGATTTTCGCTTGCCTATTGACGCAATCGGCTCCGCGAGGGGCGATCTCGCCGCAGTTGTGCGGCGCGGCGCCTGTTCATATGCCAGCGGGGGAAAGCGGGCGGCGCCGATTAGTCAGGCCAGGTGCAGGGACGGGTCGGCAATGTGGGTTTGGTAGGCGGGCCGCTGCCGCAACTTTCCCATCCACGCTTCAAGGTTGGGCGTGCCCGGCCGCTGCAAATCGAACATAAACCAGCGGGCCAGGTTTGCTCCCAGGCAGATATCCGCCGTGGAGAACGCCGGCCCAGCCAGGAACGTTTGCTTCCCCAACGTGTTTTCCAGGATCTGCAACAGGGGTTCCATCCCGCGCAGCGCCGCATTGACCGACTCGGGCGTGCGCCCTGCGGGGG
>JACZVE010000433.1 GCA_022572825.1 SAR324 cluster bacterium | reverse complement strand
CGTACGACACGCTCGACGACCCCATCGAGTGGGACGCCTTCGCCGCGTGGCTGGAAATGCTGCGGCGGGGGGTATTTCCAGGCGGCCGCGACCGCATCGCCGGAAATCCATTGCGCGATCAGTTGGTCGTTTTGATCGTAAACGTAAAGGCCGCCCTGAAAGCGGGGCCTATACCCGCTCAGCCACTCCGAGCTGGCGTATGCGACGCGCTCCTTGGGCAGATAGGCAAGAATTTGCTGGGCCCGCTGGCGCAGCGCTTCATCCTCCCGCGCCGTCAATTCTTCCGTGACGACCAGCGCGCTTGTTAATACCTGCTTGAACTCCCCCTGCGACAAATTCTCGAACCGAATGGCCATGAACCCACTCGCCATCAGGTGAAAGGCAGTGGACGGGAGGGAAAGCGCCAAGAACGCCACGATCAGTTTGGTCTTCAGGCGCACTCCGGCCAGGGGCTTTTTGCGCTCGTAGATCAGCTTGAACAGGTTGCGCAGGATCATGTAGAACACCGTGGTCCCCAACACGATGATCACGTTGACGGCAACGAAGATGGCCAGATTGGTGTCGATGTGTTCCCAGTCGTGGAAGCCGGAGTAGTTGACCAGGAAGGAGAAGAGTACAACGATGATCGCCAGCAGCGTGATGACGCTGATTACGCGATTGCGGATCCTGGCCCGGTTGCGTCTGGCGACCTTGTCCGGCCGGGAGGAGTGCGAGGATTCGGTGGCCATGGTCGATGTCCCGGTGGTGCTCCGCGGCGAAATATCACCCCGTGATAGGCAGCGCCAACACGCTCGCGCCCCGGAAGATATTACCGCAAAATATTACCATTGCGCCTCCCCAAAGTCTAACAGGTTGCGGAAAAACGGGCTGAGTCTGGTATAATGGAAACAGACCCACCCCCCATGCTTTTCAAGGAGGAAGAGCCATGCGCGGCCAGGATGCCCAGCAAGCCCAGATGTTCAGCTACATTGTGCCGGAGCAACGAGTTCCGGCAGATCACCCGTTGCGGCCGATCCGCAAGATGGTGGACGAGGCCTTGCGCGCCTTGAGCCCGCGATTTCAGACATTGTATGCGCCAACGGGCCGGCCGGGGATTCCGCCGGAGCGGCTCCTTCGCGCACTGTTGCTGCAGGTGCTCTATACGATCCGCAGCGAGCGGCAGTTGATGGAGCAGCTGGACTTCAACTTGTTGTATCGCTGGTTCGTGGGGCTGAACATGGACGATGCGGTGTGGGACGTCACGGTCTTCACCAAGAACCGGGACCGGCTGCTGGAAGGCGAGGTCGCGCAGGGCTTTTTCGAGGCGGTGCTGGCCCAGGCCCGGGCGGCCAAGCTGCTCTCCGACGAGCACTTCACGGTGGACGGCACGCTGATCGAGGCCTGGGCCTCCCACAAGAGCTTCCGGCGCAAGGACGAGCCGCCGACGCCCCCAACCGACGGCACGCGCAATCCGACCGTGAACTTCCGCTCCGAGAAGCGCAGCAACGCCACCCACCGATCGACCACCGATCCCGAAGCGCGGCTCTACCGCAAATCCGAGGCGGCGCCCGCCCAGCTTTGCTACATGGGCCACGTGCTGATGGAGAACCGCCACGGACTGGCGGTAAGTGGGCGGCTCACGCAGGCCACCGGCACCGCGGAGCGTGAGGCGGCCCTGGAGATGATCTGCAAGGTGCCCAGCCGCCGGCGCATCACCCTGGGGGCGGACAAGCACTACGACACCCGAGATCACGTGGACGCGCTGCGCTCGGTGAACGTCACGCCCCACGTGGCCCAGAACGACACCAACCGAAGGAGCGCCATCGACCGCCGCACCACCCGCCATCCCGGCTATTCGCTCAGCATGAACAAGCGCAAACGGGTCGAGGAGATCTTCGGCTGGCTGAAAACCGTAGGGTTGGTGCGCAAAACAAGACATCGGGGACGTGAGCGGGTCGAGTGGATGTTTACCTTCTCCCTGGCGGTCTACAACCTGGTCAGAATGCGAAACTTGGCGCTCGCATAGGCCCAATCGGGGCCGAAGTGCGCCCTTTGAACGCTTTTCCGCTCCCTCACCCTCCCAAAGGGGGCTGAGAGCGGGTCGACTGAAAGCCACATCCGCCTTCATTGGGCCGAAAATCCTCCCGTGAGGGTGATAGGGCGCAGCGAGCGCCCGTTTTTCCGCAGCCTGTTAGATCTCACGGAGAAGTATTATCCGCGTGCCGGGGAAATGTTCCACCTCATCGAGACTGCCCGCCCTCCGCGCGCCTGAGCACCTCGACGATTCCCTCGGCCGGCCGCAGACGCA
>JACZVE010000096.1 GCA_022572825.1 SAR324 cluster bacterium | reverse complement strand
GCGCCGGTGGCGTGTCAGAACACGAACCGCCTCTCGCCCCCGCTCAGCCCGGAGGCGGCGCGGGATTTTCACGTGGCCTGCCTCAACGACCTGCTGGCGGAAGGACGCGCCTGGCAACGCGCCCGCGCGGCGCGGGGCGGCCCGCCGGTGCACCTGCACCTGTTCGTCACCCCGCCGGCCTCCCAGCCCGCATTCCGCGGCGCCGGCGTGCGCTGGCCCAACGACTACGCCGCGCACAACCAGCGGGGCGATACCCTGGGCGCGCGGATGATGCATGCCATCCGGCGCGTGCTGGCGCGCGCACGGCGCCCGGCCGGGGTGCTGCTGGTGGGGACGGACCTGCCGCTGTTGACCGCCGCCCACCTGGACGAGGCCGCCGAGGCTCTGCCGCGCAGCGACATCGTGTTCGGACCCACCACGGACGGCGGTTATTATCTCATCGCCGTCAAGGAAGATCCGATGGGCCTGTTCGACGTGTCTTCCTGGGGCGGCGCTTTGGTATTGCAGCAATCGTTGCTGGCGGCCCGCATGCGCGGCAAGACCGCCGCCTTGATCACCGCGCTGCCGGACGCCGATACGGCCGACGACCTGCGCGCAATCCTGCGCCACCCTCTCGCCGACCCGCTTTCGGGGCGGGAGAGCCTGCGTTTTCTCCAGTTGCACATCGCTGGGGGTTAGGGTTTCGCCGCGGCCGTTGAATCCACCCCCTCGACCTCCTATCATGGGTGTCCGGATAGCGGATATTCGCTCCCCCTTCGTCGGGATTGCCATGAACGCCCTGAGAAGACACCTTCACGCCGCGCGCGGCCTGCAGTTCGCGGGCCTGCCCGCGCCGGTGGGCTGAACGCGCCCGAGGCGGCCATGGAAACGGAAACCCTGCGCATTCCCTGCACCCTCATGCGCGGCGGCACCAGCCGCGGCCTGGTGTTCCGGCGCGAGGCCCTGCCGTCCGACCGGTCGTTGTGGGACCTCATCTTCCTGGCGGCGCTGGGCAGTCCGGATGTGCGGCAGCTTGACGGCGTGGGCGCCGGAGACTCCCATACCAGCAAAGTGGCGGTGGTCAATCCCGGCAGCGACCCGGAGGACGATCTGGACTACCTGTTCGGGGAGGTGGCCATCACCGAGCCGCGGGTGGACTACGCGGGCAATTCGGGAAACATCATCGCTGCACTGGGATTGTACGCCGTAGAGGAAGGCATCGTGCCCGCCACGGCGCCGGAGACGCGGGTGCGGGTGCGCAACCTCAATACCGGCAAGGCGGCGGAGCTGTACGTTCCCGTCACCGATGGCCGCCCGGCGGAGGACGGCGAGTTCACCGTCGATGGCGTGCCGGGCTTCGGGCCGCGCATCGACATGGTCTTTCCCCGCCCGGAAGGTGCCCTCACCGGCCGCCTGTTCCCCGCCGGGACTCCTTTCTGCCAGCTGGACGTTCCCGGGCTGGGGCCCTTGCCGGTGAGCCTGGTCGACGCGGCCAATCCGGTGGTGCTGGTGGCCGGCGAAGCTTTTGGCGTATCGCCCCGGTCTTCCCTGGGCGAACTGAACGGCGACGCCGCCCTGCTGGACAAGCTGCAACGGCTGCGATCGGCGGCGGCCGCGGCGATGGGGCTGGTGGCACGGCCGGAGGAGGCCTCGGCCTACAGCAACATGGTTCCCTTCCCCGTACTGCTCTTTCCCCCCAGCAGCTACCCTCGCTTCGACGCACCGCAGACGGAGGTCGCCGCCGGGACGATGGACCTTTCCGCGCGGGTGATATCGCTGGGCATGCTCCACAAATCCATCAACGTCACGGTGAGCGTGGCGCTGACGGCGGCCGCCCTCGTGCCCGGCACCCTGGCCCACACGCTCAGCGGGGGCGCGGCCGAGCGCGGTACACTGCGCATCGGCCATCCCTCGGGCGTGATCCACACGCGGGGCCGGGCGAACGCTATCGCGGCGGGCGGCGGAGCCGAGCCCGTCATTCAGTGGGTGCGGCTGGGGCGCACCGCCCGGCGTATCCTTCAGGGCGAGGTGCTGATTCAACCCTACAAGCTCCGCTACCTGCGCGCGTTGATGGCCGGGCGGCAGTGAAGCCGGAGCATCCGCCCCGCCGGGTGCGATGGCACAGCGGGCCTGGCGCGGCGGCCCTGTCACGGCGCATCTGTCACGCCGCACTGTGAATCTGGGCCATTGTGAAGTTAGTTGGTTGATATTATTATTTTTTTTCTGGACACAAGCCGCGGCAGGATTTATTCTGCTGCTGTGAACAGCAGCCCCATCGTGCGGGCGAACCTTCCACGGTTCGCTTGTCTTCCATCGCACTACAGCAGGAGAAAAGGATGAGCCAGTATCTGTTCATCGAATCCCAGGACCCGTTCGAGGATAAAGGTGCGGAAGCATATCTGGCGACCGCCCTGGAGCTGAGCAAGCGCAATGAATCCGTAACCGTGTTCTTCGTGGAAAACGGCGCTCACGCCGTGCGAAATGGTGCCCAGGTGCCGATCCGCGACGCCTTGCACAGCGCCGGCGCCCGGCTGAAAGTGGATGGGTTCGCCTTGCGCGAACGGGGCATCAAGGCCGACGGGCTCGCGGCGGGAATCGAAGTGGGTGGCGTGGACGACATGGTCGATCTCCTCGCCAGCCCCGACACCAAGGCCATCTGGCATTAACGGTATCGCGCAAGAGGAGCAAAACGCCATGGCAGACAACGCAACGACGCTCACCATCGCCATCATGGATCCCCCCTACGAGACGGCCCGCGTGACGACCGCCTTGCGCCTGATCGAGGCGGCACTGCGCAAGGGGATCAACGTGAATGTGTTCGCCTACGAAGGGGCCGTCTCCCTGGGCTTCACCGAGCAGCAGCCCCATGCCAATCCGGTCAAGGGCACCTCCGTCGAGGAGGAGGGCCATCCCACTCCCAAGGACTGGGTGGCGGCCCTGGGCGAACTGGGCAACGGCCGCGATGGCAAGGGCAAGCTGGACTGGGTGAACTGCGGCCTTTGCGTGGACGAGCGCGGCATGCAGAACCAGGCCACCGGGCGCCGCGGGGGACCCCAGCACCTCTACGAGTTCCTGCAGAACACCACCAACGTGCTCGTCATCGCCACGCGCTGACGGGATACCCGCAAAGGAGCTTGCCATGACCACGATCCTCAATATCGTCGAACGCGCCTATCAGGGCACGTTGGAGGAGCAGGACGATCAGGCGCTGTGGCTGATCCATGCCCTCAAGAACGCCGGGGCCGCGCAGTCGGTGCTGCTGCGGGGACCCGCCACGGGCTATGCCGTGCGGGAGCAGTTGGCCGACTCCCTGGAGATCGGCGGGGTGAAGCCCGGCAATCCGTCCAGAATCGACCAGGATCTGCAACGCCTGATCGAAGCAGGCGTCAAGGTGTGGGCCATCCGCGAGGACGCCAAGGAGCGGGGCATCGCGCCCGAGGACACGCTCGCGGGCATCCAGTGGGTGGATCGCGCGGAGGTGGCCGGCCTGTTCCAGGAGGCCACTCGAATCTTCGCCTGGTAATACCAGGTTGCATTCAATCAGAGTCACACGATCGCGTCCTTGGGGAGCAAGGCTCCGCCTTGCGTCTCGCCTGTCCTGAGCTTGTCCTGAGCCTGTCGAAGGGCGCAGTCGAAGGGAAGGGCATGACCGGGGAGGATCGACGCGCTCCCGCCAATTTCCCCCGCCGGCGGCCTGTCCGTCATTCCAGCAAAGCCAGCATTGTGAGCCGAGCGTCCCGAAAATCAACACCCACCGCCTCCAGGGACGGGCCGCCGAGCACGCTCCCCGAGGCGCAGCAGTTGCTGATCTCCTCCAAGTCCATGCGTTGGCTGGTGCCACTGCTGGTGCTGCACAGCGGAATCTTCGTCGCGCTGGCCTCTCCGCAGCGGCCGATCCCGCTGGTGTGGGTCGGCATGCTGGTACCCATGTTCCTGGCGCTGGACCTCGCCCTGCGCTGGTACCAGGGCCCGGCCCGGTGGCGCTGGGGGCGAGTGCTGGCCTGCACCTATCCGGCCGGGGTCGTCTTCGCCGCGATCACCGGGGACTGGGTGACCAACACGGCCCATGTCTTTGGCGCGCTGCCGCTGCCGCTGGCATACGCCGTCACCTGGTTCGGCTATGGGTCGCTGTTCGGGCTGGAGTTCTTCTTTTTTTTGGGCGTCCCGTTCGCGCTCAGTTGGCGGCGCCCCTGGCTGTGTCTGGCGCTGGTGCCGCTATGGGCCACGGTGGGGCAGCTCTACGTGCCCCGCTTTCTGTTCTTTACATACGGCCAGGCCATGTTCACGACGCCGCAACTGGTGCAGTCCGCCGACACGCTCGGCTCCGGCGGACTGAACCTGCTGCTCCTGCCGCTGCAACTGGTGCTCTATTGCTGGCTGAGGCGGCTGTATGCGCCGGCCGAGCTCCCCCTCAAACGGCTTGCGGCCCTCACGGGAGGGCTGGCCGTGCTCTTTGCCGCCACCTACGGCTATGGACACTGGCAGATGCAGGTGTGGGCCAAGCGCGAGGCGACGGGAATGCAGGTGGAGCTGGTGGGCATTCAGCCCAACTTTTCTCTCAAACACCTGGCCTCGAACCCTGCGCTTTCACCCTCGCAGCGGGTGCGGAGCCTGCAAGCCCTGCTTGCCGACTCCGCGCAGGGCCTGCGGCGTGCGGCACGCGAGCCGGGCGTTCCCACGGTATTGGTATGGCCGGAATCGGTGTATCCCCGGCCTTTTTTCGCGGCGGGAGCGATGGGGGAGGCGGTGCAGCGCTGGGTGCGCCTTGCCGGCGTCGATCTTATCCTCGCCACCCAGGACAACCGCTACGAGCGCAATCGCCAGGGCGAGGTGGTGCGCAAGGCCTTCGGCGGATCGGTTCACATCGGAGCCGACGGAGCGCCACGGGGGCTGTACCACAAGATCGCGCTGATTCCCTTCGGCGAGACGATCCCCTTCGCATCGTGGTTTCCGTTCTACAGACGGCTCGTGCTGGCCGCGATTCCGAACATCTCCGAGTTCGCCCGCGGCAGTGAATTTACCGTGTTCCGGCTGGACAACGGGGTGAAGGTGGCGCCGATGATCTGCTTCGATGCCGCCGACGAGTCCGTGGCGCGAGGCATGGCCCGCAACGGCGCCCGGCTGGGCGTGCTGCAGGCCAACCTCGCCTGGTTCGGACCCACCACGGTGAGCAATCAGTTCGGTTGGTTCGCCCGCTTCCGCGCCATCGAGAACCGCATGCCGATCCTGTTCCTTTCCCAGAACGGGGAAAGCTTCATGCTGGACTCGCGCGGTCAGGAGAGCTCCGCCCGCCTGCCGCAGTTCGAGAGTGGCGTGATCGTGCAGCGGGTGGGTGTTCCGCGGCAAGGCGCCTTCTACACCGAGTTCGGGGACTGGGTCAATCGCGCATACCTGCTGTTGTTGGCCGCCGTGGCGCTGGCGGGCTTGTGGCGCCATATCCCCAAGCGGGGGGCACCGCGAGGATCCGGCAACCAAGCGCGTGCCCGGCGATAATTTCCGCGCAGCGGCCCATTGCAACCCACTCCGCAAGCGCCCGGCCGGCTGGGCAGGTGCCGGCGCATGCCGGTAGCGATGAGCCGCCGCTCCTAAACGGCGTGGGTGGCACGGTTCTCGGTCAACCGGCCCGCCCCAGGGGCGCGTTCTCTCCGTGCAAGGCCGAGGAAAGATCCGCCTTGCGGAACACGGCCGTATCCGAGGCGCGATCGTGCCAGGCCTGCTTTTGCTCGTCAAAGGCCAGCACGAAGCCGAAGAAAACGGCCACGCCCGCGGTGAACGCAACGCTCCAGACGATGACGAACAATCCTGTCGTGCCCGGGTCGACCAGGTCCAGCAACACACCCAGCAGATACACCAGGGGACAAAGGTTTTTCAGTACGTAGCGGCGCAGCAGCCGGCCTCTGCCGGCCCGCTGGCATTCCGCCGTTCCCACCTGCAACCCGGCCAGCCATTTGCCGGGTGACGCGCCGGCGATGCCTTCGCCGAGGAAGTACAGGGCGAACACGGCGGCGGGAGCTACGAACAAGGCCAGGTAATCGGCACTGCTGGGCAGAATGACGAACATCAATGCGGTGATGAACCCAACGCAGAGCAGATCGATCGTCAAGGGGAACAGCCGGCCCCCGCCTCCGACCCGCTTATCCAATTCGCCTCCCTCGCTGGTCGCCACCGGCGGTTCCCCTCTGCACAATCAGTGGCCAGACTATAGCCGGATTGCCGGCGGCGAAGCAAAATGGCCGGTACGGAGCGGGGGTACGATTGAATCCCATCACGCCCCTGTGCTAACTTGCGACAATCGCGGGCCGATTTCCAGCAATGATCCTATCGGAGTCTTCGTGAGCGTTTCCCCGGCCGCCGCGCGCACCCGACGGGCCGTGCTGGTCGTCTGCGACAGCCTGCGCGCGGACCTCATCCGCCCGGACACAACGCCCACCTTGGCCAGGCTGGCGGCAGAGGGATGCCGCTATGCCGCGCACCGCAGCGTGTTCCCCTCCACGACCCGCACGGCATCCGCCTCCATCGCCACCGGCTGCCTGCCCCGCAATCATGGATTGCTCGGCAACGCCATGGCCCTGGACGAAGGGCGGGGACTGGTGCGCCTGTCGACGGGCAATGCGGACTTCCGGGAGCGGTTGCGCGCCGTCACGGGGCGCGTCCTCACGCGGCCCACCTTGTCGCAGCGCCTGGCGGGCGCCGGGGCCGCCGGAGGCGCCATCGTCTTTTCCAATGCGTCGCCCGGGGCCGCCCACGTCCAGGACCCGGACGGCTACGGCTTCCTGTACAACCGGGCCGGCTCGCACGGGCCGGGTCTCAAGGCGCTAGCACCCGAAGAGCATCTGGACACGCCCAAGGGAATCGAGGGCGACGCGCGCACCACGGACCGCTTCGTGGAGGAAGTCCTGCTGGAGCGCCGGCCGGCGCTGAGCGTGCTCTGGCTGTCCGAGCCGGATCACAGCGGGCACGCCAACCCGCTGGGCGGCGCGGCGCATCTGCGCGCGGTGGCCGCTGCGGACGCCTGCGTGGCGCGGGTGTTGGAGGCGGGCGAACGCCTCGGCTCGGGGGGCCGGGACGTCCTCACCATCGTCACCTCGGATCACGGCCAGGAGACGACCGACCGCATAATCGACGTGGATGGGCTGCTGATCGAGGCGGGGCTGAAGGCGGCGCCGGACTCCAGCGACGTGGTCCCCGCCTCCCAGGGCACCTCGGCCCTGATCTTCGTGGCCGCCGAGGCGCGGCACCGCCTGCCCGCCATCACCTCGTGGTTGGAGACGCAGGATTGGGCCGAAGAGATTTATGCCGATGAGGCGCTGGCGGAGGTGGGGCTGGACGGCGGCATGTCGCTGGCCCTGGCGGTTTCCCTGCGCAAGTCGCGGCGCACCAACGAGTTCGGCGTGCCCGGCTACAGCGACATCGTGTTCGAGCCGGGCGGCCTCAACAACGTGGGTTGCGGCCAGCATGGCGGCACGGGGTTCTACGAGCAAAGCCCGTTCCTGTTCATCAGCGGGGGAGGATTTCCCACGGCCACGGTGCGCGAGACGCCTAGCTCGTGTATCGATATCGCGCCGACCATCCTCCGTCACCTGGGCCTGCCCATGGACGGTATGGACGGCCGCCCGCTGCAGGACGAACAGTGACCATGGCGCAGTGAAAGGCACAGAGAAGGGCGCAGTGAAAGGCACAGTGCGCAGCCTGCTCCTTTGCGCGGGCACTCCCGGCGGCCGCGATGGGGCGCTGCCGGGTGGCGGATCCCCTCAATCGGCAGTTCACCCGTGAGCGTCCCTCGCCGCCTGTTGGCCTCGCTTTCGGCCTTGCTCGCCCTCGCCGCGGTGTTGGCGGGGCCGCCGCTGCTCGGGCCGCAGGTACTGCAGGGGGCCGACCCCGCCGCGCCCGGCGTGGGCGCGGGGAGCGCGCAAGGGCCGGCGGGCGAGTTCCGCAAAGCGGAGGGAACGCGCCAGTGGACGTTTCCCCGCGATCACGGGCAGCATCCCGCCTACCGGCTGGAGTGGTGGTACTACACGGGCATTGTGGCCACGCCGCAAGGGCGGCGTTTCGGCTATCAGGTGACGTTCTTCCGCCAGGGCCTGGCCGGCGCTCAACCGCACCGCTCCAGTGCCTGGGCCGTGCGTTCGCTGTACCTGGCCCATGCCGCCGTCAGCGACATTGCCGCCCGGCGCTACCACCGCGCCAGCCGGGCCGGGCGGGACAGCCTGGGCATGAGCGGCGCCGCCGCGCAGCGGCACGAGGTGTGGCTGAGCACCTGGCGCGCCTCGCCCCTTCCGGACGATCCTCACGGTGTCAAAATCCACGTTGCCGCGGAGGATTTCACCCTGGCGCTGACGCTGCGTGCGCAGAAAGAGCCTGTCCTGCACGGGAATCAGGGGCTCGATCGCAAGGGGCCCGAGCGCGGCCAGGCTTCCTGGTACTACTCCCAGCCCCGTATGGTCACCGAGGGCACGCTCACCCTCGGCGGCAAGCGCCATGAAGTGCGCGGCACCACCTGGATGGATCACGAGTTCGGCACCAGCCAGCTCGCCGAGGGGCTGGTGGGCTGGGATTGGCTGGCGCTTCGCCTGGACGACGGCAGCGACTTGATGCTCTACCGGCTGCGGCGCAGGGACGGCACGGCGGACACCCACTCCAGCGGCAGCCTGGTGGCGCCGGACGGCACCCGCACGGAGCTGGCCCTGACGGGGAACGGGAACGGCCGGGCCGGCATGACCCCGGGCCGGGTGTGGCACAGCCCGCACACACAGGGTGCTTACCCGCTGGAGTGGCAGGTGCGACTGCCGGGAGAGGGCCTGGAACTGCGAGTGGTGCCCGAATTCGACGATCAGGAGCAACGGCCCACGGTCGGCACAACCTTCGCCTACTGGGAAGGCGCCGTGCGGGCGAGGGGCACCCGCATGGGCCGGCCCGTGCGCGCCGAAGGATACCTGGAGCTGACGGGCTACGCGGGCGAGTTGGGCGGCGCGCTGCGGTGAGGGCTTATGCCTGCGACCCCTTGAAAAGGGAGAAC
>JACZVE010000432.1 GCA_022572825.1 SAR324 cluster bacterium | reverse complement strand
TTATAGCCTCACTGGCTGGCGGGGTCAATGATTCTGTTCAGCGTGCGGACAGAGCGGCCGCCACGGCCCGCGCATGGGGCGCTGCCGGCCTGTCGTGCCGCCCGGATCGCCGCGGCCCCGTCGCTCACTATCGTACTTCGCCGCGGCCGGATTACTAAAACCGGTCCGAAAATTGCGTCCGGCGGGTAAGGGGCGCACCGCTTGCTTGTCGCCCGCTGCTCCCCTGAAAGGCTTGCGAGTCGCGCCTTGAATCGCTTGCGAGTCGCGCGATTCTTCCCCGGCAGGTGCAAGGGCTCCTGCACCCCTTTGAATTTATTTTGTTTTCAGGATAGCGAAGGCCAACCTGAAAACGCGTAATGGGGTAGGGGCAACATGTTCCCCGGGAATAATTTCCGGACCGCTTGCAGGCTCTGCCGCTGCTGCGCGCCCTGCGTCCCAGCATGGCAATACATGCACGCGGATAGCTACTCCGCGTCCGCAGGCGCCACGGCCTGCTCCCCCTCGGCCGCCTCCGCGTCCTGGCCGCTCGTGGTGCCGGCGTCCGGGCCACCTGCCGGCGCGGGAGGAGCCTGGGGCGGCATCTCGGGGGCTGCGGGGTCCGTGGGTTCTCCCTGCCCGGCGGCCGCTGCGTGTTCGCCGGAGGCTTCGGCGGCGACCGCTTCCGGGGCCGTCGCATCCGCGGCTGTGGCTTCCGGGGCCGTGGTTTCCTCTGCCGCCGCCTCGCCTTCCGCGCCCTCTCCTTCCACGACCTCGTCGGATTCCACCCGGAACTGGATTTCCACCTTGACGTCGGTGTGCAGCTTGACGGTGGCGCTAAAGGTGCCCAGGCTCTTCACCGGCGTGTGGAGGGCGATGGACTTGCGGTCCACCTCGAATCCATGCTCGGCGAATTGTGCGTGCAAATCGCGATTGGTGACCGAGCCGAACAGGCGCCCGCCACGGCCCACCTTTGCCTTGACCACCAGATGCAGCGCCTCCACCTTTTCCGCATCCGTCTGCGCCATATCGATGGCCTCGGCGCGCTGCTTTTCCAGGAACTGGCGGCGATGCTCGATCGCCTTGGCGCTCTTGCCCCCGGCGAGCATGGCCATGCCGCGCGGCAGCAGAAAATTGCGGGCATAGCCGTCCTTCACGTTGACTTCATCGCCCAGCGAGCCCAGGCCGGCCACTTTCTGGGTCAGAATGATCCTCATCGCCCCCGCTCCTTGCTGCCACGTGCGTCGCGTCGGAAATCCGCGCAACAGTCACTTTCATTTTTCTCAGTGATAACCCTCTGCTGCGGCTCGAGAGCGTGACGCACACCCGCAGTACCTCACTCATTACCGGCGCGACGCGCAGTCAATCCTGGGAGACGTATCCCCCTGAAAACGACAGCAAGGCGATACTGCGCGCCCGCTTGATCGCCAGCTTCAGCGCCCGCTGAGTGGTGGCCGTATTGCCGGTGATGCGCCGCGGCAGAATGCGCCCGCGTTCGGTAACGTAGTTTTTCAGCAGTTCCACGTCCTTGAAGGGGATTTCCGTCAATTTGTTGAGCGGCGAGGTTTTGCGCCTGGGAATGATAATGCGATTGCCCAGCCCTCGGCGCCGGGTAGACACCCTTTTGCTCCTCCCTCTGCCTCTAGCCATCGCGATATTCCTCAATCACCCAGGGTCGCCGCCACGGAGCCCTCGGTTCTCAATTTCTCGAACGCGGCGAACTCCTTGTCCACGTCCTCAACGGAGACGTTGAGCCACTTAATGACTTTGTCGTCTATGCGAAACGAGTTCTCCAGCGCCCGCAGCGCCTCTGGAGACTTGTCCAGGTACATCAGGTGATACACGCCATATTGGCGCTTTTTCACCTCGTAGGCCATCTTGCGGCGGCCCCAGACGAAATGGTGGAGTACATTTCCACCGTTGCTGCCGATCAGTCCCTTGAGCCTGTCGACCAGGCTATTCTGCTCGTCCTCGGGAATCTCCGGATCGACGATGAAGATGGATTCATATCCCTGCATGATTGCCGTTGTCCTTCCGCAGAATCACGATGGTGGTCCTATTGGGGCGAGGGAGGATCGCGGCGAGCAGGACAAGGGGCCGGCACCCGCCACGGGCCGTCGCCGTCAGGACGAGCTCCAGTTCTCGAACGTACCCGATTCCAGGTATGCCCACCCCAGTGCAGCCGCGTCATCGACCGCCCTGTCCAACACCTCGTCATCCGCCTTGCTACTGCCCAGCACGTGCGATACCACGTCCTCCCGATCCGACGGACGACCGATGCCGATCCGGATTCGCTTGAATGACGAGCTGCCAAC
>JACZVE010000095.1 GCA_022572825.1 SAR324 cluster bacterium | reverse complement strand
CAGGGGTCCATGGTAGGGGCGGCGGCGCTGCTGCTCTGCATCGCCACCGAAGCGCTGCTGGCGGTGATTTTCGCGCACCGTTTTTATCTGGCGTTGCCGGTGGCGGCCGGCGCGCCGCCCGCACATTGGGAAATCTGGCACTTCTCCTGGCCATTGATGCTGTCGCAGGCCTCACAAAATGGAGTGGCATTCACCACCAATTTCTTTCTGGGACGCCTGGCCAATCCGGATCTGGCCCTGGCAGCCTTCGGCGTAATGGACGGGCTATGGCGGGTGCTGTTGGGCCCCTTGCGCAACCTGGTGCAGACCGCGCAGACCCTGGTGCGCTCGCGGCAGGAGCTGCGCACCCTGCTGCGCTTCACGGTGCAGATCGTGGTCGGCTTCGCCGCGGTTGCCGCCCTGTTCTTCTTCCCACCGGTGCGAAGGTACGTGCTGGACGTCGTGATGGGCCTCACGCCGGAGCTGAGCGCCACCATCGCCCCCGCGATGATGCTGTTTTTCCTGATCGCGGTCGTGCTGGGGTTTTCCGCACTGTGCCGCGGGCTGCTATTGGCCGCGCGCACGACGGGCCAGATAGCCCGCTCTGCCTGGGTGCGCCTGTTGGTGGTCTGCGCCGCGGGCAGCCTGGCGTTGGCTTTCCCGGCCATGAGCGGCGCCGTGCTGGGCGCCATCGCGCTCATCGGGGGCTTTGCCTCGGAACTGCTCGTATTGGGCTACCGGGTGCTGCGCACGCCGGGCGGCCTGTTCGATGGTGAAAGTCCGCCCGCCGCCGGTGCCGTGGCGGGGGATGACGGGCCCAACGCCCATGCGGCCGGCGATGCAGTGCGCACTTGACGCGCATCTCCAATCCAACAAAGATGGTCGCTGGCCCGCTACGCGCACAGAGCGCCATTGAGCCAAGCCTGTCGCACCGCATGGCCCGGCAGGGACGGCTACGGGCGTCAGCCGGATGGCCGTCCACTATCATTGAAAAAGAGGTGTACGCGATGCAAAGTCCAACCGCCTCGGAACGTCCCGGAATGCCGGCCCAGCAGCACTATTCACCCGAAGAGTGGAAGGTGCGGGTGGCGCTGGCCGCCTGCTACCGCCTGGCAGCCTACTTCAAGATGACGGACCTGATTTACACGCATTTCACCGCGCGGGTACCGGGGCCGGAACACCACTTTCTCATCAATCCCTACGGCGTGATGTTTCACGAGGTGACCGCCTCCAGCCTGGTCAAGATCGACTTGGAGGGAAAGGTTGTGGAGGATAGCCCCGCCACCATCAACGAGGCGGGCTACTTCATCCACAGCGCCGTGCACCGGGCGCGCGAGGATGCCAAGTGCGTCCTGCACACGCACACCCAGGCCGGGGTGGCCGTCTCGGCGCAAAAGGGAGGATTGCTGCCCATCTCCCAGTTCGCCCTGTTCTACCATAATCGCATCGCCTATCACGACTACGCGGGGCTGGCGCTGGACTCGAGCGAGTGCGAGACGCTGGCCCGCGACCTGGGCGAGAAGAACATCATGATCCTGCGCAATCACGGCCTGCTCACCTGCGGTGAGACCGTGGCGGCCGCCTTCAGCCGAATGCTGAATGTGGATAAGGCCTGCCGCGTCCAGATTTCCGCGCAGGCCGGTGGGGAGCTGAACTTTCCGCCCGAGGAAGTGTGCGAGCACACCGCCCGTCAGTTCGACCGCTTCTCCGGCCGGGAGGTCGAGATCGAGTGGCCGGCCCTGCTGCGGCTGATCGCGGAACAGGAAGCCGACTACACGCGGTAGATTTGGCTCCGCACCGGCAGACAGTATGATTGACCCTCTTCGGCCGTCCGACACCGTCATGCGGCTAACGACATATCGCAGTGCTGGCGGTTCGGAAACCTGGGCCGTAAGCCCATCCATGCAAGGTGTGCCCGCCTCAGGCTGGATGAACGAAGACTGCCGTCGTTGCTATCGGCCCAAGGTCAATGTGAGTGCGGGGACGTAAGTGACGAGCAGGAGGACGAGAAGCAGTATCAGAAGAAATGGCACGGCACTGCGGGCAACCTCGAAGAGCGGTTTTTCCAAGCGGTAGGAGGCGAGAAACAGGTTCATCCCGACGGGCGGGGTGAGATAGCCCACTTCAAGATTGATGAGAAAAATCATCCCCAGGTGCAGGGGATGAACGCCGAAGGCCACTCCGATTGGCAGGATGAGGGGCACGACCACAACGATGGCCGAGAACATGTCCATCAGGGAGCCCACGGCGAGAAGGAACACGTTGAGGGCCAGCAGAAACACGATCTGCGAATCGATCGTTGCCCGCACCCATGCCGCCGCCCGCATGGGCACTTCCGCATCGACCAGGTAGTTGGTGAGGCCCATGGCCACACCCAGGATGACAAACACGCCGCCGATTAGCGTGACGCATTTCAGAACGACCGCGGGAACGTCGCGCACCAAATGCAGATCGCGATGAACGACGACCTCGATGACCAGCGCGTAGAGCACCGTGATTGACGCGGCTTCGATCAGCGTGGCGAAACCGCCGAAAAGCGCGCCCAGGGTGACCACCGGCAGCAGCGCCTCCCACTTCGCGTTCCAAAGCGCCGCACCGGCCTCTTTCAGATCGAACGACGGGCGCGGGACCTTCGCGCGGATGCCGATGAAGATCCCGAACAGGCAGACAGAGACCACCATGAGCAACCCCGGCACGATGCCGGCCACGAACAGATCGGTGATGGGTATGTGCGCGATGACCCCGTATAGGATGACCGCGAGACTGGGAGGGAACAAAAGCCCGATGGAACCGGTCGCGGTGAGCAGGCCGGTCGAGAAACGCTCCGGATAGCCGCTCTGCAGCAGCACCGGCAGGAGCAACCCGGCGAGCGCTACAATGGTTATCCCGGAAGCGCCGGTAAAAGCCGAAAAGAATGCGCAAACCAGGATCGTAGCCACCGCCAGGCCGCCCGGCAGCCAGCCGAACAAGGCGCGAAACAGGCGCACGAGCCGTTTGCCTGCGCCGCCTTCCGCCAGTACGTATCCGGCCAAGGCGAAGAGGGGAATCGTTGGAATCGAGGAAGACGCGGCGATGCGGTAGGTCTCCACCGGCAGCGCCGCGATGGGCACCCCTGCGCCAAAGAACAACACCAGGGCCAGACCCCCCAGAGCGACAAAGATCGGCACCCCCGCCAGTGCCGCTGCGATCAGCATGGCGACAGCCATCCATACGAAAATCGGCGGAGGCGTCTCCACGAGAAGCCCGATCGCGGCCACTGCCGCAACGCCAAGCACCGCGGCCATCCTCTCCGGGAGGAGCCCGGCGCGAACGATGAATCGAACGGTAATGAGGGCGAACGCTCCGGGCAGAACAGCCTGCACCACCCAGACCGGAAGCCATCCGCCGATGCGGGTTGGCGCATCGAACTCGGCCACGACGAGCTGCAAGCCGGCCCAGAAAAGCGCGGCGGACACCGCGGCGGAGATGGCTCCGCACACTCCCCAGACAACCCTTCGTGGGCGCTCAGGCAACAGGCGCACGCCCTCTACCGTAAGGGCGAGATGACGCCCTTGTCTCGAGGCGACCACCGCGCCCAGAAACCCCACCCAGAGCGTGAGATTCTGTACGTAGCCCACGCTGCCCGGGATACCGACGCCGAAGAAGGTGCGCAGCGCCAGTTCCAGAACCGGCAGCAGCGCCATCAGCAGCAGCGCTGCGGTGGCACTCGAGTCCTCGATGCGCCGACCCAGCCCGGCGAACCACTTGGTGGCGGCGCTCACGCTATTGCCGCTCCGCCTGTTTTGCCCGGTATGCATCGCGAATGCGTTCCACCTCGGCTACCATCCCGGCGGGTACTACCTTCCCAACGATGCTCGGGTAACCGGCGCGGGCGCCTTTTTCCCACTCCTTCAACACCTTTGGTGGGACGGGATGCACCTGGAGACCGTGCTGGGTCATCACCTGGATGGCTTCCGCACTCAGCTTCGGAAGCATCGCCTGCAGCCGGGCGCCCGCGTCCCTTGCGGCGCTGGCAAATCGAGGTTGGAGTTCGCCGGGAATCTTTTTCCACGCGCGCGTGGAGATCACAACCGCTCCGACCACCCGCGCCCACTTCAGGTCGGTCATGTGCTTGGCCGACGCGAACCACTGGAAGGAGAGCGCCGCAACCGGCGTTGTGACGAATGCGTTGATGAGACCGGATTGCAGCGCCGTGTGGATTTCCGTTACCGCGAGGGGAACGGGCTTGTAACCGGCGGCCTTCCAGGCGTCGATATAGGCGGTCTCCCCGGCCCATGCGAACAGGCGCAGCGGTTTGAGATCGTCGGGATGAACCACGGGTTTCTGGGCAAAGAAATAAGCCCACCCAATATCACTCCAGGTGAGGACTTTGAAGCCCTTCTTCTCCAGGATGGCCTCGATTTTCGGCCCAACCCGCTCGCGGACGTAATCGAGCTCGTCCAGTGAGGCGAACATCCTCGGCATCTGCAGCGCCTGAACCTCCAAAGCGATTCTCGCCAGACCGCCCCCCGTCAGAGCGGCGGCATGGAGTTGTCCGATCTTGATCTTCCGTACGAGATCGGGCTCGTCCCCGGCGATCCCGCCCGCGTAGATGCGAACCTTGACCGTTCCGCCGGAAGCAGTCTTCCAGGCTTCCGCCATATCGCGAATGGCGTTGTACCAGGGCGATCCTTCGGGAGCGAGCGTGCCAAACTTTATGGTTAGCGCCGCCGGTGAACCATAGGACCCGACAAGTGCGAAAGCGGTCAGGCAGCCAACGATGAATGTCTTCATCCCTTTTCTTCTCCGGATTCCACTTCCAAGAACAGTTCCGGTATACGCGATTCGAGCCAGACCGCGCGTTCCCTGGCCAGCGTGTTGACCAAACGGAAGTTGGGCGCCTTGTCCAGTTCCACTCCTTTGGCCGCGGCAACAAGCGCCCGAAACTCATCCAGGTTCTGTTCCCGAACGGTCACCGCCTCGGCCAAGGCAAGATGGACCGATGCACGCAGGCCGTCCGACAGCTCGAGGGCGCGACGATAGTGCTCGCGCGCCTTGGCGCGGCTCCCGCCCGGCCGGCTTCCCTCATAGGAGATGAAAAACTCGTGCGCCACGCCCTGCCCATAGACCTCGTCCAGGACGAGCACGCGGCCGACCAAGGCCGCCGCCAGGGGAAGCTCCGCGAGGAGCGTCAGATCGTCCTTGGCGGCGCTCAATGCGCCGGCCCAGGCAGCGCCGGCCCAGTAAAGATACGGAACGTCCTCCTGCTCCGTTTTCGTGAGCGTGGACCGCGCGTCATCGTACAACTGCGCCACGAAATTCGGGTGCGCGAGCTCCAATCCGCGCAGCGCGAAATCCCGGCCTCGAAGGTAGAGGTTGCGGGCCCTCGCACGCAGTTCCCGCGCTTTCGTCAGGTCCGTCGCGTCAATTTCGTCCGCTTCCCGTTGCAGAAGAAACGCGTACGCGGCGAACCCACTGGCGGCGGCAAGGAGCAGCCCTTCGTGTTCCGGTGATATGGCGAGAAGGCTCTCGTAGGTCTTGAGCCCGAAGGGAAGGGCCTCGCGAATCAGCTGCGGGTCCTCCTCCGAGGCAAAGACACCGCCTCCGCCGCTGAGCGCGTCGCCGATGATATCGACCGCCATCCGCTTAATCGAGCACGCGGCCAGCACCACGGCCATCACGATCACGACGGCGCTGTTGCGGGCCATCTCACTTCCTCCCTTTCGGATCTACCCCTCCCCACCCGACCCGGTGCAAGGTTTAACCGGTCGCAGCGCGCGCCGTCCGGCCCGCGCAGGGCCTACCGCGATGCCGCCTCAGACAGAGCGGGCTCAATGGGTGCCTGCGGGTTCATCTCGCGGCGGAGGAGGATCCCGCCGGTCGCGCCATATCCGGCTTGGCGCAGGGAAGGAAGCGCCCCCGGCCGGGTTGTCCCCGCGGCTCCCCGGCCGTGCAGACCACCTCGCCGCGGGACAGCGTGGTGACGGGCCACCCCTTGACCGTGATTCCCTCATAAGGCGTGTAGTCCATATTGTCGTGGAGCATGTCGACGGAGATCGTCACCTCCCGCTGGGGATCCCAGATGGCGATGTCGGCATCCGAACCCACGGCGATGGTGCCCTTTTGCGGATAGAGGCCATACAGCTTGGCGGCGTTGGTGGCACTGAGCGCGACGAATGCGTTGAGGTCGATGCGGCCGCCGTTGACCCCACCGGAGAACAGCAGAGGCAGACGCACCTCGAGACCCGGTATCCCGTTGGGGATCTTTTTGAACGGTGCGCTGTCGCCGTGCATTTTCTTGCCCTCGGGGTCGTCGAAGCGGTACGGCGCGTGATCCGAGGAGACGACCTTGAACACGCCGCCCTGCAGCGCCCGCCAGATGAATTCCTGATTGGCCCGCTCCCGCGGCGGCGGGCTGCAGACGAACTTGGCCCCCTCGAAGCCGGGCCGGTCCATATCCTCGGCGGACAGGTACAGGTACTGCGGGCAGGTTTCCGCATAAATGCGCAGATCGCGGCCCTGCGCCCAGCGGAGCTGCTCCACCGCCTCCCGGCCGGAGACGTGCACGATCAGGATGGGCAGATCCACGATTTCCGCCAGGGTGATGGCGCGGTGGGTCGCCTCCCGCTCCGCCGCGCTGTGGTGGGCGACGCCGTGGTACTTGGGCGCCGTGTGCCCGGCGGCCAGCAACTGTTCGGTGAGCCAGGCAAGGCAGTCGTGGTTTTCCGCGTGTACCATCACCATCGCCCCCTCGCGCCGCGCCAGGGCGAATATGGCCAGCATCTGACTGTCGTCCAGCTTCAGGGCGTCGTAGGTCATGTAGATCTTGAACGAGGTGTATCCGTCGCGGATCAGGGCGGGCAGCTCCTCCTTCATCACCACCTCGCTCGGGTCGGAGATGATCAGGTGAAAGGCGTAGTCGATCACCGCCTTGCCCTCGGCCCGCTTGTGGTAGTCGTCCACCACCGTGCGCAGGGACTGGCCCCGGTGCTGGGCAGCGAAGGGCATGATCGTGGTGGTGCCGCCGCAGGCAGCCGAAATGCTGCCCGAGCGAAAGTCGTCCGCGTTGGTCGCGCCCATTGAGGAGCGCTGGTCGATGTGGCAGTGAGTGTCGATGCCGCCCGGCAGCACCAGGTGCCCCGAGGCGTCGATCTCTTCGCTGCCGGGGCCCAGCCGTTCCGCCAGGGCCGTCACCTTTCCATCCCGAATGCCCACCTCGCAGCGGACGGTGTCGGCCGCGGTGGCCACGGTGCCGTTACGGATCACCACATCGAAGTCCGCCATCCCATATCTCCCGAAGATCAGCGCCGCGAGCGCGAGCGCAGAATGGTCAGCGCCATCCCCACCGCCGCCTGGGTGGGATCCACCACGGGCAGCCCCAACGCTTCCTCCAGGCCCGCCCGGTGGCGCGAGAAGCCGGCGCAGCCCATCACCAGGACGTCCGCGCCGTTCTCGTCGCGCAGGCGCCCGCCCACCTCGGACATGCGCCGGAATACCTTGCCGTCATCCGCCAGCTCGCTGACGGTCATATCGATCGGCAGGTCGCCGGCAATGCAGTGCGCCACGCCCATGGCGCGGAAGTACCGCACGTGCCGCGGCAGCGAGTTGGCCAGGATGGAGACGATGCCCACATTCTGGCCCAGATTCATGGCTGTCGTTATCCCGGCTTCCGCAATGCCCACGACGGGCCGATCCGTGCTTTCCCGGGCCGAATGCAGCCCGGGATCGGAGAAGCAGGCGATCACGAATGCCGACGCAGCCTTATCCTCGGCCGCGATCATGCGGCAGAGCGGGCCGATGACCTGATCGGAGAGAATCTGCGATTCGATCCCGGGGGGACCTTCGGCCAGCGTGCGGCAGTCGATGGCAGGCCCGTCGGCGAACCGGAAGCCTTCCAGCGCCGCACTCATTCCAGCGGTGACCTGCTCGTTGCAATTGGGATTGATGACGACGATCCGCTCAGCCATGGCATTCCTCCCCTTCGGATCGGCCGTGTTCCGTGCATTGGAGACCGGCCTGACGTTCCCCGCGATGATTTTCCGCTGGAACAGCGTGCCTGTTTCCTGGGCTCCGGTCACTTGCCGTGATCATGCCGTCGAACCTGAACCCCCTCCCTGCGCCGGCCCTTGGGCGCAGGTGCAGGCCCAGCGGTGTGCCGCGTCCAATGTATAGGATCGCGCGATCATTTTCCAGACGCCGCCGCCGGTGGAACCCATGTAGAACACGTCGCGTTCGCCGATCACACCGGCCACGGCGGTCGAACGCCCGCCGCGGTATGGGCCGATATTGCGGTACTCAAGCTTCTCGAGCAGTTTCTCCGCGACCCTCACGTTGGCGTCCTCGGCCGGCGGAGCGGTCTTTTTCCTGGCGGAAACGATGGGCAACGCCAGGCCGAACGCGAGAAGGATCACAAAACAACCTGGAAGACCACTCCTCATGAGCTCGCCCCTCATCGGAAATGTATTGTCGGGTGAGGCGTGAGTATCGCATAGAGCGCCGACGGCGCGGAACCGATGGAAAGACTAAAAAGATACGTATGCCGTCTAGCCCTGCTGGTTCGAACCGACCGGGGCCGAGGTATCGGTGAGTGCGGCCTCGTCCTGACGTGCCGTCGTCGAGTCGACCGGTTGCGGCGCCTGGGCCGGCGCGTCCCGTTGCTCGACGGGGACCTGCGGCAGGACAGGCTTGGCTGCGGCCTCACCCCCCACCGGCAGCGTGACGCGGAACATCGCGCCGCCGCCCGGCGCCTCCTCGGCGATGATCTTGCCGCCGTGGGCGCACGAGTCCCCCACGCGGGCGGCGAGCATCCCCCCGATCTTGACCGTCGGCGAGCCCTGGAACACGACCGCCTTCGCCGTCCGGTCGTCCGGAACTTCCACCCGATTGATCGGTACGTCCAAACCAAGCTCGTCCAACACATCTCGAACCAGGTCTTCAGCAGCAGAATGACACGGGCAGCCCTCAAACCACAGAAGTTCGATATTCATGTTCATTACCTCCGTCTCACTTACGTTCAATATACGGTTATTCGGATAGATTGTTAAGTAGCGAAGCGGCCAGA
>JACZVE010000094.1 GCA_022572825.1 SAR324 cluster bacterium | reverse complement strand
CCTTCTAAAAACTCAAAAAGTTAGAGGGACTCAAAATCCTCCGGGACTTCCAAAGTGAAGCGGCCCAGCCGGCCCGCCCGGTAGTCCAGCAACACGGCCTGGGCGGCACGCTGCAGCAGGGGTTCGCCGGCCGCGGCGAGATGGCCCCGTCGTCGTGCGATATGGCGCAATGCCGCGTCGGGTGAGGCGATGGTCAGGGACTCGAGGCCATAGCGGCGGGCGGCCGGGTGAAAGCGGCCCTGGAGCAGGTAGGCGAGCAAGGTGCGGCCCAGCCGTTCGGATGGGAATGCCGCGTCCGGCAGCGCACCGATCCAACCCAGACGCAAGGCGGCCGACTCGTCGTCGATGCGGGGCAGCATGGCTCCGGGGGTATCCATCAGGAGGTAGCCCGACTTGAGATGTGCCCACGTTACGGCGCGCGTGACGCCCGGGGTCGGTGCCGTGGCGAGGCGATCCTGGCGAAGGAGGCGGTTGATGAAGGTAGACTTGCCGACATTGGGCATCCCCACGACCATCAGCCGCGGCAGTGGGGGGCGCATCCCGCGGCGGCGAAACTTGGCTGCGCCCGGCGCACAGAGCTCGCGCAGAGGCGCGAAGATGAGATTGATGCCGCGGCGGCTGTCCGCATCGAGCGGCAGGGCGGGCACCCCGCGCTCGACAAAGTAGGCCTGCCAGCGCTTGTTGAGCTTGGGATCGGCCAGCGAGGCCTTATTGAGGAGGAGCAGGCGGGGGCGGTGGCCGATAAGTTTGTCCAACTGGGGATTGGCGGTTCCCATGGGCAAACGCGCGTCTCTCACTTCCAGCACGACGTCGATGTTTCGTATCTCCCGCGCGAGGCGCTGTTGCGCCTTATACATGTGACCGGGAAACCAACTGACGGCCCCTGCGCGCACCCCCGGCACCCGCTCCTGGTTGGAGGGTTCGGGTTTGTCAGACATCGCGGAGCGCCGGAGAGAGGGGAGGAGATGGCAGGGCCAGATGGACCCGCGTGCGGTCGCCGCGGCCCGCCAAAGCCCCTCTCGCGTGGCGAAAACGGCGGGCGGTGGCATGCGCGGGCGTGTCAACCATGGCTTTCCAGAGGTGCACTTGGTGTGCTAAGCAACTGGAACGGCAATTCGGACCGTGTGGCGCTTTTACGCGCCGGCCAGGCCGGAGAAGCGCCGGCTTGGATGGATCATCGTTCCCGTGGCCGCTCGCAAACGACCGCTATGGTTTACCAAAGCAACTACGTACCGCTGACCCCGCAGTCCTTTCTGCGGCGAAGCGCCCGGGTATACCCGGAAAAGACGGCCGTCATCAGCGGGCAGATGCGATACTCGTACCGTCAGTTCTATGAACGGGCCTGCCGCCAGGCCAATGCGCTGCGGGCGCTGGTGGGCGCGGGAAATTTCACCGTGGGCGTGCTGGCGCCAAACACGCCGGAGCACCTGGAAGCCTGTTACGGCGTTCACATGGCCGGCGGTATCCTGGTGGCGCTCAATTACCGGCTCAGCCCTCCGGAAATCGCCCACATCCTCAATCACTGCAAGGCCAGCGTATTATTCGTGGATCACGAGTATCTTCCGCTGATCCAGCCCATCATGGACGATCTGAAGGGGATTGCACACTTCGTCGTCGTTCACGACCCCGACGGAACCGCCCCGTCGTGGCAGCCGGATCGCGCACTGGCATACGAGGCCATGCTGGACTCGGCGGCCGCCACCGATCCGCGCATATTTCCGGAAGACGAGAACGACACGATCTCCATTAACTATACCAGCGGCACCACGGGCAAGCCCAAGGGCGTCATCTACACCCACCGCAGCGCATACCTCAACGCGACCTGCAATTTGCTGGAAATGAATATGAGCGCCGACAGCATCTACCTGTGGACGCTCCCCATGTTTCACTGCAACGGGTGGTGCTACACCTGGGGTGTTACGGCGCTGGGCGCGACGCACGTGTGCATGCGCGGCGTTTCGCCGGCGAACGTGATCGCGCAAATCCTGGAGCACAAGGTCACCCATTTCTGTGGCGCGCCGATCGTGCTGAGGATGGTGATTGACGGGGCGGCGGAGGCCGGTCTGGAGCGCTTTGCGCATGCGGTGAAGGTGTCCACGGCGGCGGCGCCACCTTCGCCCACGGTGATCGAAGGGATGCTCAAGCTCAACGTGGACGTGATTCACGTCTATGGCCTGACCGAAACGTACGGGCCGATGACGGTGTGCGAAATTCAGCCTTCCTGGCGGCAACTGCCCCCCGCGGAACTGGCGCGACTGATGGCGCGGCAGGGCGTGCCCTACGTTCTGGCCGAGGATATGCAGATTCTGGACGAAGCGGGGCAGCCGGTTGCCGCGGATGGCGAGACGCTGGGAGAGGTCTGCATGCGGGGCAATATCGTCGCCAAGGGCTACTACGAGGATCCGCTCGCCACCGCCGAAGCCATGCGTGGCGGCTGGTTTCATAGTGGAGACCTGGGCGTGGTGCACCCCGACGGATACATTGAGCTGCGTGACCGCGCCAAGGACATCATCATTAGCGGGGGCGAGAGCATCTCGACCATCGAGGTGGAGAATGTATTGTACCGCCATCCCGACGTGCAGGACGTGGCGGTCGTCTCGCGGCCCGACGAGAAGTGGGGGGAGGTTCCCGTGGCCTTCGTGACTCCCCGCGATGGCGCCTCGGCACGCGGCGACGCGCTGATCGCGTTTTGCAGGGAGCATCTGGCTCATTACAAGGCGCCCAAGGCGGTGTTCTTCGAGGAATTGCCCCGCACCTCCACTGGAAAAGTGCAAAAATTCTTGTTGCGAGAACGGATGTGGGAAGGTCACGACAAAAGGATCAGCGGCTGACCCGCGGCGCCGGGACGGCGGGGTCACGCACGTGCCTCGCGCCACGGTACCCCATGCGCGGGCGTTGGGGGGCGGGCAGTCTTCTCGCGTTGTGGATGGGGCTGGCACTTGCGGCCTGCGCCGGTAACGGCGCGGTGCAAATCGTGGACACCAGCGGGGAGGAATGGATGATGCGGGAGGATCATTGCCTGCGGGAATCGCAGGAGGGTCCCATGCGGCGGGTGATTAACCGAGTCGACCCCGAGTTGTGCGGTCGCTCCGTGAGGCCCCGTTCGCCCGTCTACGTGAGAATTCTACCTCCATTGAGCGTTGAGCAGAAGTAACGAGTCGCCAGAGCGGTATCGGGATGGAAGCTACGCTATTATTGTCGGCCAGCTACGAGCCTATCAAGGTTATCTCGTGGAAAAGGGCGGTGGTGCTTTCCATTTTGGGGAAAGTGGAAGTGATGGAAAGGTACGCCTCGGTCATACACTCGCCGTCATTGTCCATGCGCTTGCCCGCCGTCGTGAGGCTTCACCGCTATGTCAAAAATCTGCCGCGGCGGGTGAAATTTTCTCGCCAAAACCTGTACCTGCGGGACAACTATACCTGCCAGTACTGCAATAGATCGCATCCTTCCAGCCAGCTGACCTACGACCATATCCGCCCGCGCAGCGAAGGTGGAGCAACGACGTGGACCAACGTCGTGACCGCTTGCATCCGCTGCAATCTGAAGAAAGGAAACAAACCGCTCAGCCAGGTCAACTTTCGGCTCCTGCAGGAGCCCCGGGAGCCCAGATGGCTGCCGGTGCTGGCGCCGATGACGGGCATCGAATCCACGCCGCGCCCTTGGCACACCTACCTGGCTTGGTACGAGAGGAGATCGTGACGGGCGCTCCATGCGGCGCAACGTCGACGAAAGGCGACACGCTGCTTCCCGCCGGCGGGGCGAAGCAGCGTCTATGGGGGCCTCAGGGGAGAGCGGGGCACCTTCTCCTCGGTGCCCCCTCGGCGCAAGCGAAATGCGCCTGACTTCAGCAAAAGTGATGCGGCTCCCGCGTATACACCGATGGGGTGACGTTTTCCACACCCGGGGTGGGCTGAATCAATTTCTCGTCGATTCCGCGTGACTCGTGGTCTCCACCTTCGGGTTCCTCGACCGGCTCCGGCAAATGCTCCAGGGCGATTTCCAGGTACTGGAGCACGTTCTTGAGGGGGCTGATTTTCAGGCCCTTTTTGATTTCCCTGGGAACTTCCGGGAGATCGTTTTGGTTGTTCCAGGGAATCAATGCCTCCAAGGCTCCCCCGCGTTTGGCCGCCAGCAGTTTCTCCTTCAGGCCGCCAATTTGCAGCACCTTGCCTCGCAGCGTCACCTCGCCGGTCATGGCCACTTCCTTGCGCACGGGTATACCCGTGAACGCGCTGATAATGGCGGTGCAGAGGGTGACACCGGCCGACGGCCCGTCTTTCGGCGTCGCCCCTTCGGGAAAGTGAATATGAATGTCGTGCTTCCTGAAGGTCTCCGAATAAATGCCCAGGCGGTTGGCATGTGAGCGCACGTAGCTGAGGGAAGCGTGTACCGATTCCTTCATCACATCGCCCAGGCGGCCGGTGATCTGCAGCTTTCCGGTTCCATGCATCAGGCTGACCTCGGTGAAGAGCAGCTCGCCGCCCATGGGCGTCCATGCCATCCCCGTGGCAACGCCGACCTCGTTTTCGCCCTGGATGCGCTCGTACTTGAAGCGGGGTACGCCGAGGAAATCGCGCACTTTCCGGGTGGTGACAGTTACGTGCCTGGTGGAAGGTTTCTTCACAATTTGCGTGGCGACCCTTCGCATGATGCGGCCGATGGCGCGCTCCAGGTTGCGCACGCCGGCTTCGCGCGTATAGAGCTGGATCACCTCCAATATGGCAGCCCTGCGGAACTTGATCTGGCTGTCCTCCAGACCGTTTTCCTCCCGCTGTTTGGAAACCAGGTGCAGTTGGGCGATGTTCTCCTTCTCCAATTCGGTATAGCCCGGCAGGGAGATCACCTCCATCCGGTCCAGCAGGGCCGGCGGAATTCCCGCCGAATTATTGGCCGTGCAGAAGAAGAGAACGTCAGACAGGTCGTACTCCACCTCCAGGTAGTGATCCATAAAGGTGTGATTTTGTTCGGAATCCAGCACCTCGAGCAATGCCGCAGCAGGATCGCCCATTACGCCGTAGGTCAACTTGTCGACCTCATCCAGCAACAGCAATGGGTTGTTGGACTTGGCCTTTCGCAGCGATTGGATGATCTTGCCGGGCAGGGCACCGATGTAGGTACGGCGGTGACCCCTGATTTCCGCCTCATCGCGGATGCCGCCGAGGCTGGCGCGGACGAAATTACGGCCCAAGGCCCTGGCCACCGATCGGGCCAGGGAGGTTTTGCCAACCCCCGGCGGGCCGACAAGGCAGATGATAGGCCCTTTCATTTTGCCGACCTTCTTGGCAACGGCGAGGAATTCGATGATACGTTCCTTCACCTTGTCCAGGCCGTAGTGGTCCTCGTCCAGAATTTTCTCCGCACGTTGTAAATCGAAGTTGTCTTCCGTATTGACGCCCCAGGGCATGCCCAGGAGGATATCCAGGTAGTTGCGCACGACATTGGCTTCGGCGGACATCGGAGACATGAGCTTGAGCTTCTTGAGTTCTTTTTTGGCCACTCCCGTGGCTTCGGCGCTCATCTTTGTCTCTTCGATGCGCTTGTCATATTCCTCCAATTCCGCCTTGCCATCCTCTCCGGTGCCCAATTCCTTCTGGATGGCTTTGATCTGCTCGTTGAGATAGTACTCCTTCTGCGTGCGCCCTATCTGGCCTTGCACTCGCTCTTTGAGCTTTTTCTCCAGCTTCTTGATTTCGGCTTCTTCCAGCATGCGCTCGAAGACCCGCTCCAGACGCTCCTTCGGTTCCAGGATTTCCAGCAGTTCCTGCTTTTTTTGCAGATCCAAATTCAGCAGAGGCGCGATTCTATCTGCCAGTAGAAGCGGTTCCTCCGGATTGAGCGAGAGTTGGTCCAGGCTTTCCGAATTGCGTTTAATCTCCCGCAAATACGTCTCCACCTCCGTGCGGGCCGTCTTGGCCAAGGCAATGAATTCGGCATCCACCTGGCTGCCTTCTTTTACAGGCTCAACGGACGCGACATAACTGCTGTCGTCCATATTCGCCTCTAGCAAGCGCCCGCGCGATTTTGCTTCGAACAGCGCCTTGACGGTACCGTTGGGGAGCCGCATGATTTGCAGGATTTGCCCGATCGTCCCCACTTCGTGCAGATCGCCGCGGGTCGGCTTTTCGACCATGGGGTCTTTTTGCGCAATGACGAATACGGTCCTATCCGTTGCCAGCGCTTTTTCCAGGGCCTCCATGGACTGGCGCCGGCCAATGAAAAACGGAGTCGTCATATGGGGGAATACCACGATATCCCTCATTGGGAGCATCGGCAGTTGCTTGACTTTTGTCATGCGAAGTCCCTTTTAACGGGGTGAATAAGCCTACATGCTTCATCTACGATTATAGTGGCTGCTCAAAACTCTGTCAAACCAAGTGAAATGGGGGTTTACAAGTGTTAAACGCATCCGGGTACCCGATCGCTCCGTCTCCTCCACTCGTTTTTACTACGGGTTTGACGGCACGTTCTGGACCAGCTGCCAATGAAATTTCAATCCTATTGTAGACTTATAAATATTATGTAAACTTATATCAATATACCCAACTCCAAAACTCTCCCAACAACCAAATACCAAAAACAAAGCCATCACAATGCTCTAGCCGCCACAAATCCGCTTACCGTGTGGGCGGTCTTTTTTCGGCCCGACGATTCAATTCCGTTCCGGGACCTGCTACCATTCCAACCTATGATACACTGTGATGCAGCGGGAAGAGGGCGCGGCAGTCCCATGACCCAGGCGTCGCTGGATACACGGAGCGAATGTTGCTGCGGGTCTTTTCAGCCAGGTCGCGACATTATATTGCTTTACCGCAGGGAAGCAGGGCGTTATGCTGTCGGGCGTGGCACTCTGCGGGGACGAGGTGATGGATATGCCGGTTCTAACTTTCTCCCGCCGGGCAAGGGCCTACGTAATACATGAGCGGCGATGTTGAAGCAGATTGCTCCCGACGATAGCGGGCCACGAGTGGAAAACAGGGGTACCGTCCCTGCGTCGGAAACCATTCGCGTAATGGTGCCCGAATCGCTGGTCGATACGGCCCATGGCTCCGAATTCGTCTCTAAAGCGCCGGTTGCAGTGAACAGCTACAAGCGATGCAACTCTGCCCTTTTGCGGCGGCTGCGCAAGGAAAAGATTATCGTCGTCGCCACTATCGAAGAGTACACCCGCATAGCGCAACAGGAATCTGATCCCGCCAGTTTTCTGGAAGGAATGGGCAAGCTGCTGCTGTTGGTGAGCGGCGAGGAGGCGGGCAAGTGTGCAATACCCCTCCACCGCTGTGTGGATGTCATGGAACGGGCCGTGAGCCCGCAGTTTTTCGCGGCGAAGATCAACCGCGCGCTGGCGGAAATCGCCTACGACGAGGAAGTGGAGACCATCAAGCAGGACGGGGTCAAGCGGGGCAGCGACCTGGACGCGCTCAACGAGATCGGCATGGCCCTGTCCACAGAGAAGAATCTGGGCAGGCTACTGGATCTGATCGTGTCCAAGTCACGGCAAATGACCTGGGCCGATGCGGGATCGCTGTATTTGATCGAGGCTGATTCGCACCTACCGGAAGACTCGAGGAACTATTTTTCCAATAAAAGGATGCGCTTTCAGGTGGCGCAGAACGACTCGCGCCAAGTGCCGTTCAAGTCGTTCGTGGTCGATATCAACAAGAGCTCGATCTACGGATATGTGGCGCTGACGCAGGAGCCTCTGCAATTTGAAGACGTTTACCACATCCCTCGTGATGTAGAGTACAGCTGGGGCGGCAAGGAGTTCGACGCCAGCATCGACTACCGCACCATGTCGATGCTTACGGTGCCAATGATCAACTGGCGTGGGGAGGCAATCGGTGTCATTCAGCTCATCAACCGTAAGATCAGTCCCGATATTACGCTGGATGACCCCGAGTCGTGCGTGGATTGCATACAGCCCTTTTCCGAGCACGACCTGCGGATGGCCATGTCGATCGCCTCGCAGGCGTCCATCGCCATCCAAAACACGGAATTGGTCGAGTCGATCCGCAACCTGTTCAACGGCTTCATCGATGCCAGCGTGAAGGCCATTGAAGCACGAGATCCCACCACCGCTGGCCATTCCCAGCGCGTGGCGACGCTGACGGTGGCACTGGCTGAATTGGTTGACCAGTCCAAATCCCCGCCCTTCAAGGATACTCAATTCAGCCGCGAACAGTTGCAGGAAATTCGCTATGCGTCGCTGCTGCACGATTTCGGCAAGATCGGCGTGCGGGAGCATGTGCTGGTGAAGGCCAAGAAACTGTACCCGCACGAACTGCGTTCCATCGAGGATCGCTTCGCGCTGATTCGCACGGGAACAGCCCTCAAGCATTCCCTGCAAAGGGTCAAGATGCTGGAGAGCGGCGCGAATGAGGATAAGAAGGCCCTGTCGGTGAAAATCGATCAGGAACTGCGCGAGGAAGTGGAGCAACTCGACGAGCTGCTGGCCTTCGTCATTCGCTGCAACGAGCCCACCGTGCTGGCCCAGGGCGGCTTCGAGCAACTCAACGAGATTGCCTCGCGGAATTACCAGCGCATAGATGGCCTGAACGTGCCGTTCCTCACGGATATGGAAATGGTTTCGCTATCCGTTCCAAGAGGATCGCTCACGGAACAGGACCGCAAGGAGATCGAATCGCACGTGACCCACACGTACAGATTTCTCACCACCATTCCTTGGACGAGTAACCTGCGAAACGTCCCGGATATTGCCTACGCGCATCACGAAAAATTGAATGGCACGGGCTACCCGAACCGCCTTCCAGCAGCGAAGATTCCCATCCAGTCGAAAATGATGTCCATCGCGGACATTTTCGACGCGTTGACGGCTTCGGACCGTCCCTACAAGAAAGCGTTGCCCACGGAGCGCGCACTCAACATCCTTCAGGAAGAAGCCAACGCCAACCACATTGAGGCCGATCTACTGGAGTTGTTTATTTCGGCGGGCATTTACAAGGAAGTGCTGCCCAGCGGCACCTAGCGGGCCGGAAAAAGCGCCTAGCGCGCAGGGCGAGCCATTCTGACGAATCCTCACCCCTCGCTCCCCGCCCCATTGCATGGAGCGGGGAGCAGCGTAGCGAGCACGAAACCAGAAGCATTTTATTTAGTGTCTGCGATCCTCTATG
>JACZVE010000093.1 GCA_022572825.1 SAR324 cluster bacterium | reverse complement strand
CGGGCGTCCATCGAGGTGCGGCGTTACCGGGTGGACTGGGATGCGCTGGGCGCCGAAACGCTGCAATGGGATGGCATGGCCGTGCGCGGCGTGGTGCTAACCCCGGCCCAGTGGCCGCTGGAGGGGAGCCTGAAGCGGCTGCTTGACGGCGATTTCCTGGGCGTCATCGACGCGCTGGAGCTGTCCTTCCAGCCCTCCACCATTCCCGAGGGGGTGCTGCGGGAGCTGTTCGACAAGGGCTTCCTGCCCGCCTATGTGCGGGTGCGCAATACCGCGGACGAACCCCGCGTGTTCACCCCGCTGCGCCTGGCGGTGCAGGTGGATGGGCTCGTCTACCTGCAGCCCGTGCAGCGCGAGGAGTTGCCGCGGCACCTGCGGGAGATCGACTGGCTGCGGACGGGCGCGGCGGTCGCCGCGGTGGCGCTGATCGTCGTTTTGCTGGTGCTCGCGGCCAAGGAAGGGAGAGGCTCCGGCTCGACGCCCCTGTACCAACTGCGTCTGCCCGGGTCGGGCGTGCCCCTGGAGCAACGGGTGACCGGCCCGACCTCCCCGCCCTCCGACACGGGCTTGCTGGAGGAAATGACCCTGCAACCCGGCGAATCCCGCGAGGGATTTCTGCTGTTCGGAGTGCCCGGGACCGTGCAGGATTGGAGCACGGCGCGCCTCGCGCTCAACCGGTAGCGGCGGAGCGGGCGCACCGTAGTCACGATGCCGCTTGCGGGAGCCGGGCATGGTGTCGCCGGGCGCTGAGCCATTGGCCACGGTTCGCATCCGGAACGATTCTGCCGCGCCCGGCGTTGAATTGTCGTGTTACCCTAGCTGCGATTAATCTATCCTTGAATAGCGGCGTGGGCGCGGAGCGGGCGCGATGCCACGCCAGTAAGGGGTCTACGGAGCGCCCGCCCCGGCCGCCGTGGCACGGAGCGGGCCGGGCGTGCCCGAATGTTGGAACCATTGCCGGAGGCTTCCGAGGAAGCCCGCCGGCGCCGCCGTGGGTAGCTATGAATGCGCAAATGAACCGATACGAGATCAATCAGCTGGAAAAGCACGACTCCTGGCGCCTTTTCAGGATCATCGGAGAGTTCGTGGAAGGATTCGATGTGCTCCCCCAATATCTCCCCGCTGTGACCGTGTACGGCTCGGCCCAGCACCAGGAGGGTACCCCCTACTACGAGATGGCCCGTAAGCTGGGCGAAGCCTTGGCGGAGGCGGGCTTCACGGTCATCACGGGCGGCGGGCCGGGATTGATGGAATCGGCCAACAGGGGCGCTTTCGAGAGCGGAGGACGATCCATCGGCCTCAACATCGAGCTGCCGATCGACCAGAAGCCCAACCCGTTTTTGACGCGGGGTCTCAGCTTCCGCTACTTCTTCGTCCGCAAGGTCATGCTGGTCAAATACGCCACCGCATTCATTCTCCTTCCCGGCGGGTTCGGCACGCTGGACGAGTTTTTCGAGACGCTGACGCTCATTCAGACGCGCAAGATCAAGCCCTTCCCCGTGGTGTTGCTGGGCAAGGTTTTTTGGGGGGGGCTGGTCACCTGGATGCAGCAGCGCATGCTCGCCGAAGCGTTGATCTCCCCGGAGGACCTGGAGTTGTTTCACGTCACGGACGATATCGCCGATGCGGTCGCCCACGTGCAAAGGTATCGACAGGGGGAGGACGCTTCCATTAGCCCATAGGCCATCGCCGCCGGGCGCCCCGGTGGGCGAGCGCGTGCGCCGCGTGTTCACCCTGGCCACGGGGGCAACCGCGCCCGCGGCTGATTTCAGGTGCGGCGCGCCGGGCGGCCTGGCACCGGTACTGCATCCAGTCTACGGATAAGAGGACGTTTAGCCGCCGACGTTCCTGCCATCGTTTGGCACGGCCGGCACGCACAAACTCGGGCGCACCGCAGACGCCCCGACGCTCCATGACCCAACAGACCATGACCCAACACAGCAGCGACGACAGTCTGAGCACAGGGCCGGGGCAGCCGGACAGGGGAGAACCCGCTGACGGCGCCCCGATGGTCTGGATGGACCACGTCACCATGCGCTACGGCGAGCGGGTGGTGCTGGACGACCTGGAGCTCACGGTGCCCCGGGGCAAGGTGACGGTGGTGATGGGCGGCTCGGGTCATGGAAAATCCACCATTCTCAAGCTGATCGTGGGCTTCATGGCGCCCGCTGCGGGACGCATCCTCATCGATGGCCAAAACGTGCTCGAGCTTTCCGAAGTTGAGCGGCTGGAGGTACAGAAGAAGATCGGCATGTCCTTTCAATACTCCGCCCTGTTCGATTCCATGTCTGTCTACGAGAACTGCGCCTTTCCCCTGCGCGAGCACACCCGGCTGCGGGAGGGCGAAATCCGGGAGCGCGTGCGGGATATCCTGAACCGGCTCGGTCTGCCGGGCAGCGAGGACGAGATGCCCTCGGAGCTCTCCGGCGGAATGAGGAAGCGGGTGGGCGTGGCGCGGGCGATCATGATGCAACCGACAATCATGCTCTTCGACGAGCCGGAGTCCGGACTGGACCCGATCACCACGACGGCCATCGGCAAGCTGATCATGGAAATGCGGGATAACTTTCACATCACCTGCCTGGTTATCTCCCACAACCTCGCCAGCACGATGATGGTCGGCGACAAGGTCTGCATGCTCTACAAGGGAAGAATCATCGCCGAAGGCACGCCGGACGAACTGCGCGGCAACCCGGATCCCGTGCTGCAGCAGTTTCTGCACGGCCGGGCGGAAGGCCCCTATTGATAGACGCGACACAAATTCTGCAGGAGTTCCTCGCGTTGCCCGATGCGGTGCTGTACGTGATATTGTTCGGCTCCGCGCTTTTCGAGAATCTGTTCCCGCCCCTGCCGGGAGACGCCGTTGTCGTGTTTGGGGGCTACCTGGCCGGTGTCGGCCGGCTTTCCCTGACCCTGGCGTTCTTTGCGGTCACGGTCGGGAGCTGGGCCGGTTTCATGTGCTATTACCTGCTGGGCCGGTGGTTGGGGCGCACGCGCACGCACGACCTGTTGCGGCGCTGGATCGCGCCCGCGCGGCTCGAACGGGGGGAGGACTGGGTGCGGCGCTACGGCCAATGGGTGGTGCTGGGCAACCGGCTGATCACCGGCGTGCGCTCGGTCATATCGCTGGCCGCGGGATTCGTCGGCCTGCCCGCCGTGATCGTCAGCGCCTTCGCATTGGCAAGCTGCGCCGCGTGGAACCTGTTGCTGGTAGGTGCGGGCTATTACATCGGTGAAGAGTGGGATCGGGTGCTGGAATTCATTTCCGCTTACAACCGGATCGTGCTGATCTCGCTGGCGGCGCTGGGAATTTACCTGCTCTACCGCTATTGGCGGAGACGGCATACCAAGTTGCCATCAAATACAGTGAAACAACCGCATCCCTGAAGAGCGATGCTCCCCCTGGCACCTCGCCTGTCCTGAGCTTGCGATGAGCTTGCCTGCCCTGAGCCACGCCCCGCCCTGAGCTTGTCGAAGGGTCGAAGGGTCGTAGGGCGCAGGCGAAGGGAAAGGCCCGGTTTTCCCAACAGAAGTGGAGTGCCTACCGCCGCGGCCTTCAGGGATCGCCACATACCGCGCCGGCCAAGGGCGGGATTTGTTCCGAGACGCCCTTGCTGCTATCATCGTCGGCACCCGGGGAAGCCATCCGTGCACCCCAGGTTCAATCGGCAAATCCCGATATCCAACACTGGAGGGTAAAAGAGGAGCACATCATGAATACCACCAAACTCGGGCTTGGCCTTGTGCTGGCAGGCGCATTGTCGCTCGGCACGGCATTCAGCCAGGATGCCCAGGCCGCGGAGTACAAGCCTAAGGCGGTAGTGAAGTCTCTTGTTGAGGTGCCTTTGGCTGGCGTGGATGGCAAGACGGTCATCATAAAGCATTTCACGTTGCCGGCGGGATTCGTGGGCGGGAAGCATTTCCACCCCGGGCCAGTCTTTGTCTATGTCCTCGAAGGCACGCTGACGGTCGAGACGGACAGTGGGACGCTCAAGGTCTCCGCAGGTGAAGTGTACCAGGAGATTCCCCGGATGGTTATGCGGGCTACAAACATTAGTGCGAGCGAGCCCGTCAAAATCGTCGTCTTTCAGGTGGGCGAGACGGGCAAGCCCATGATGATCAAGGCGAAGTAATCCGGTTAACCCGCTGTTTCTTATGGGGCGGAGTCGAGGAGGTAAGGGCCCCGGGAAATCGGGGCCTTTTCCTTATAGTGGCGCCCATTGAGTGCGAATTCGTAGCTGAACCGAGCCACTCACCAACACAGGGCGAACGACGGAAACACCTCGGATTTTTCCGCGCGCAAGTCGCAGCCGGCCTCCAACAGGCCCGTGCCGTGATCCCGCGCGGCCGCCAGCAGGTAGCCCTCGCTCCAGTTACCGGCCAGCTCCAGGTCGTGGCCGCGCCGGGCCAGCGCATCCAGCACCGACTGACCGACCATCGGCTCGATGCGCAGCCGGTTGGCGATCCAATCGTGAGGGGCGAAAAATCCCGGGAAGTGCTCGCTGGAAAACTTGGGCGCCTCGATGGCCTCCTGGATCGTCATGCCGAAGACGGCGCGGTTGAGGAAGAACTGCAACATCCACTGATCCTGCTGGTCGCCGCCCATGCTGCCGAACACCATCCAGGGCCTGCCGTCCCGGAAGGCCAGCGAGGGGCTGACGGTGGTGCGGGGCCGCCGGAACGGCGCCACGCGATTGGGGTGATGATCCGGCCCCAGGTAGAAGGTTTGCATGCGGTTGCTCAAGGGAAAGCCCAGCGCCGTAATCACGGGCTGCGAGCGCAGCCAGCCGCCGCTGGGCGTAAAGGAAGCCATGTTGCCCTCCCGGTCGATCACGTCCACGTGCACGGTACCGGGGCCCCAGGCCTTGCCGACCAGCCGGTGTTGCTCGGGGAGCAGCGGCGCCCCGCTCACCGGGTCCCCCGGCCGCAACTCACCGTTGGCGCGGCCGGGATCGATCAAGCGGGCACGGACCTTGGCATAGTCCTTGGACAGCAGCCCCGCCAGCGGCACGTCTACCTGGGCCGGGTCGCCGTAGTACTGCTCGCGGTCCGCGAAGGCCAGCTTCATCGCCTCCACGACGGTGTGCACGTAGTCGGCCGTATTGTGAGCCATCCCGGCCAGGTCGAAGCGCTCCAGCATCGCCAGCGCCTGCAGCAGCACCGGCCCCTGGTTCCACGGCCCGCACTTGAACACGCGGTATCCCTGGAAATCGCCTGCCGCCGGTGCTTCCAGCCGCGTCTCGAAGCACTCCAGATCCGAGCGGCGCAGCAGCCCGTCACGGGCGCGGACAAACGCGTCGATCTCGCCGGCCACGTCGCCGCGATAAAACCCATCGTGTACGGCGAGCAGGCCGGCCTCGCGGCTGCCGGCCGTCCTGCCTTCCGCATCGGCCAGGTGCTGGAACACATCGGCGGTGGCGGCGTTGCGCAGCAGGGTTCCTTCGGCGGGCACGGAACCGTCCCGCAGGTAGAGCCCTGCGCTCTCCGGCCACCGCGTGCGGAATCTCTCCGCCAGATCCTCCAGACCGTAACGCAGCTGACGCAGCAGGCCCTTGTGGACGGGAAATCCTTCCCGTGCGTAGCGCCGCGCGGCGTGGCTGACGTCGGCGAAGGAGAGCCGCCCGTATTCCCGCAAGACCGTGATCAGGGCGCTGAACGCGGCGGGGACCCCCGCGGTGAGGACGTCTTCGGAAGGCATGACCTCCAGGCCGCGCTCGATGTAGGCGCGCGGCGTCGCCAGCGCCGGCGCGGCGGTGTTGCCGTTGACGGAGATCACCCGGCCCGTCGCCTCCAGGTAGATCAGCATGGGGCATTCACCGCCCACCGTGTACATGTTGGGGTTGACCACCCCCTCCACAAAGGTAGCGCTCACCGCCGCATCCACGGCATTGCCGCCGGCCTTGAGAATGTCCGCGGCGGCCTGGGCGGACAGGTAATGCTCGCTTGCGACCGCCCCTTGCGTGCCCAGCAGCCGCGGTAAGTGGGGATTGCGCTCCGTATCGTCGGTGCCGAAGGCTCGCGTGCTCATGGAGAGACTATCGGTGTGGAATCACAACGTTTTGGAGTCACAAGGGAGTCCCACCTGTGGCATGCCTGGCAAACTATACTGCGCCGGGGGTAAAGGGAGGGGGAGGTCAGGTGGAAAAAATGATGAGCGTGTAAAGGATAATCAATAGCGAGATGCTGCCGTAAAACGGGAAAAGGGTGATGGAGGTCATTATCCGCAGCCTGGAGTGCACCTGCTCGGAAAATCGATAGGCATTCATGTCCAGAAGGTGCTCCTCGCTCTTCATCCTGTTGTCGCGAACCCAGTCGTAAAGCAGCCGGTACAGGCGCTCCTGTTGCAGATAGTAGGCATCCAGAAACCAGAAAACAATCAACGGGATAAAGGCTATGAACACCTGATGCGGAATCCCACGGAGCAATAACGTAATCGCCACCAGCGTGACAGTCCATCCCTTGATGAGGAAGGAAATGTGCGCCATGCGGTTGATGATATTCTGTATAAACTCGACTTCCTTGAAAAGATATTGGTTTAACTTCGCGTCTTGATCGTTCATTGTTGCATGAATTTGTTGCGTGCCTATCGCCATAGCTCGGAAAGCCACCGGTGTGGTTCGCGCTTGAGTATGGGTCTTCGATTGTGAAGCATCACCCCATATTCTCGATCTCCTCGATCACGCGGACCGCGATATCGCGAAAGGCCTGGGCCGTCGCGCTTTCCTCGGCGGTGGCGGCGATGGGTGCGCCCATATCGCCCCCTTCCCGCAAGGCCGTCTCGATGGGGATGCGGCCCAGGAAGGGAATGTTGTTCTGTCCGGCGGCCCGCTGGGCATTGCCCTTGTCGAAGATGGCCGTCTCCGTGCCGCAGTGGGGGCAAACGAACGCGCTCATATTCTCCACCATCCCCAGCACGGGCACGTCCACTTTCTGAAACATGGCCACCGCCTTGATGGCGTCCAGCAGCGCCACGTCCTGCGGCGTGGACACGATCACCGCACCGGTTATTTCCAATAACTGCGACAGGGTGAGCTGCGCGTCGCCGGTGCCGGGCGGCAGATCGATGACCATGAAATCCCCGCCGGGCCACTGGGTCTCGCGCAGCATCTGGTCGAGCACCTGATGCACGATCGGGCCCCGCCAGATCGTCGCGGCGGCCTCTTCGACCAGATTGCCGATGGACATCAAGTGCAGCCCGTACTTCTGGAGGGGCACGATCGTGCTGTCCTCGTTGATCTTGGGCTTGCTGCTGCGCAGCCCCATCATGATGGGCATGCTGGGTCCGTAGATATCCGCATCGAACAAAGACACCTTGTGCCCCAGCTTGTGGAGCGTGATGGCCAGGTTCACCGCCACGGTGGACTTGCCCACGCCGCCCTTGCCGCTGCCCACCGCGACGATGGCGTCGTAGTTGTCCAGGTAGGTCTTGCGCTGCGGGCGCTGCGGCGCGCGGGGCTGGGCGTCCGGCGGTGCCGCCGCGTCGGGCGGCGGTGCTTGTGGCGGTGTTTGCGGGGGAGGCTGGTCCGCCATCCTCACGTCGACGTTGACGATGCCGGGGATGCGCTTGACCCGCTCTTCCACCCGGTCCGAGATGATGCGGCGCAAGGCGTCATCCTTGGGCAGATCGAGGGTCACCGTGACGGTCTCGCCGCTGACGACGCAATCGGTGACGACTTCGGCTTCCAGCAGATGCCTGCTGGAATCATCGAGGGTTATTTCCGTGAATGCCTGTTCGAACTGTTCTTCCAAGGATGGCATGGTATAGGGTCCGTGTGGTTTACCCGACCGCGCCCGGCCCGGAAGGCCTTACCGGGTCGGGCTTGGCGCGTACGCGCCAGGCTGCGGTCAAGAAAGCTTTATACTAAGCCCGAAGACTTGGCGAAGTAAATGCCAGAGCCGGTTGACGCAGCAGAACAGGCCGCCCATAGCGTGCCGGCCGATCCCGCGCTCGTTGGCGCCCGCATCCGCGACGTGCGCCAGCCGGACGATGCCACGCTGCTGCTGGAAACATACCATAGCGGGATCGGAGGCGCCCGCTGGCGGTTCTCGCTGCACGCAGAGGGAGCGAGGCTGGGACGCGAGTTTTCCGCCGTGCGGCAGGGCGGCCCGCCACCGGCGTTCTGCCAGTGGCTGCGCGCCCGCGTGCTGGGTGGGCGGGTGGAGGCACTGACCCTGCGGCACCCGCAGATCCTCGTGCTGACCGTACGCAAAAGAGACGGCCGCTTTCAGCTCGTGCTGGAGCTCAACCGGCGCAACAGCAACCTGCTGTTGCTGGACGGTGACGGGCGCGTGCTGATCGCCATGCGCCACCCGACCCTGCCCGGACGCAAATTGGCGGCGGGATCGCCGTATGCGCCGCCTCCCAGACTGCATGCGTTTCCTCGCGCCATACCCCTGCGGGAGCGCTACCCTGCCGCCGACGAGCGCGCGGCCCGTGCCCTGGCCGAACGCTGGCGAGAGCGGGAAGCCGGCTTTGCGCTGGAGGCCCGCCGGGGCCCCGCGCTGCAGCTGGCGCGGCGGGAGCTGAAAAAGCGCCAGCGGCGCCTGGCGAAGCTGGAGCTGGAGCGCGCCGACGTGCACGAGGCGGACAAATGGCGGCGCCGGGGCGAACTGCTTCAGATTCACCGCGGCCGGTTGGCGCCGGGCATGGCGTCGGTGGAGGTTGCGGACGTGTTTCAAGCCGACGCGCCCCTGGTGACGATCCCGCTCGATACGCGAGCCGGGCCAGGGGCGAACATCGAGCGATATTTCAAGCGATTTCGCAAGCTGCGCGACGCATCGTCCCACGTCGAGGATCGCATTTCCGTCACGGCACGGGAACTGGGTGCATGGCGCCAGCGGCTCGATGCGCTGGAAAACGCCGCGCGCCCGGACGACCTGGAAGCACTGGCGGCCTCCCTGCCGGCTGCCGAACGCGGGCTGAAAGCGCTCTTGTCGGGTGCGGAGGGGTCCCGCTCCCGCGCGCCGAGCCGGCGCCCGCTCATGCGTCGGAGCAGCGCGGAGGGTTACGATATTCTGGTGGGGCGCTCCGGCATGGAGAACGAGCAGGTGACGTTTCGGCTGGGACGCGGACGGGATTGGTGGTTTCACGCCCAGGGCATTGCGGGCAGCCATGTGCTGGTGATCAATCCATCA
>JACZVE010000092.1 GCA_022572825.1 SAR324 cluster bacterium | reverse complement strand
CGCGCGCGAAGATTGTGGATCCGATCCAGATGTCGCCACTGAGTATTCTCTCGATGAGTTCGAGTTGCGCCGCCTCGAGTTCCGCCAGGAAATCCGGAATAGGCAATGTGGCATTGATCTCGCCGAGCCACTGAATGACCGGGAGCAGGCCGGCGAGTGCGAAAACTGAGAGTCCGAGAAGTACCCCATCGGGTTTCCCGATGCGAAGAAAGGCCTTAGATTGCTTCGTGTGCAGGGTTGTCAAAAGGAGGACAGGAATTGCCATCCCGACAAACTGGCCGACCAGATCTCCGATGCCATTCTCGATGCGATCTATGAGAAGGATCCGAACGGCCGCGTGGCGTGCGAAACGCTCGTGACGACTGGGATGGCGTTCGTGGCGGGGGAGATCACGACGTCGTGCTACATCGAGATCCCGCAGGTGGTCCGCCGGACGATCCACAACATCGGCTACCAGGGGCTCTTCCCGGCGGCGGCCATCGATGATCTCGGACTCGGTCGTTGGGCCCACCGATTCGATCAGGACGACCTCGGCGCCGGTTGCGTGAATTTCTTGCGCACGGGCCTGCTCCACGCCGACGTGATCACGACCGTGAGTCCGACCTACGCACGCGAAATCCGGACCGACGCCTACGGCATGGGGCTCGACGGGCTGTTGCGAGAGCGCCGCGAGTGTCTGTTCGGCATCCTCAACGGTGTCGATTACGACGAGTGGAGCCCGCAAAAGGACCGCTTCATCCGCCATCGGTATTCCCCCAGTCGATTGGCGGGCAAGCAAAAGAACAAGCTCCACTTGCTGTCGGAACTCAACCTTCCGCCCAACGGCGCGACGCCGCTGTTCGGCATGATCACGCGCCTGACCTCGCAGAAGGGTCTCGACCTCTGTGTGGCCGTCCTTCCCGAACTGCTGGCCCGTGAGGATGCGATGCTCGTCGTGCTTGGTTCGGGCGAAGCGCGCTACGAAGAGTTCTTCACCGGGCTCCAGCAACGCCTCCCCGACCGCGTGGTGTTCTATTGCGGCTACAACAACGAACTCGCACACTGGATCGAAGCCGGCGCTGACTTCTTCATCATGCCCTCCCGTTACGAACCCTGCGGGTTGAACCAGATGTTCAGCCTCAAGTACGGCACCCTGCCGCTCGTCCGACGCACCGGCGGCCTGGCCGACTCGGTTCAATCATTCGACCCCCGAACCGGTGAAGGCACCGGCTTCGTGTTCGACCACTACACCCCGCAAGGTCTAGGATGGGCGCTCGACCAGGCGCTGGCGCTCTACCGCAACCCTGAGTTGTTCAACAAGGCGCGCCGGAACGCAATGGCGGTTGATCATTCGTGGAACCGACGTTCCAAGGAGTACCTCGAATTGTACGGCAAACTAGCGGCCGAGGCGCCGCGCAGCGGCTGAGGTTTTGTGATGCACGTTGTTTTCATCGAACCGGCCTTTCCCCGTAACCAGCGCGAATTCGTCCGCGGCCTGGCCGCCACCGGCGCGGGCGTTTCCGCCTGTTCACCCACGGGCACCGAGGATTCGGCCTGTTCCCCCAGGGGCGCTGGCGGTTCGGCCTGTTCCCCCAAAGGCGCCGGTGTTTCGGCTGCTTCCCCCACCTCCGCGACCGATTCTGCAGGCGGCGTCGCCAGCCCTCTCCATAGCAGAAACAGTACGGCAACGAGGGCGATGGCACCCAGACCCGCCGCGATGATCCATTTTCTGGCAGGCCCGGTTGACGGTTGCGCCAAAGGGGAATCGGCCGGCCGTGCCGCGAACTCCGGCGCAGGCTCCAGCGGCTGGGGAGGTGCGGTCACCGCCGGTGGTTCGTCCACGGCCTGCGGGGGAGGTGCGGCCACCGCCGGTGGTTCGGCCACGGCGGCTTGCGGGTCTGGTGTGACGGACTGCGCTGCCTTGCCGGCGGGTCGGGTGGCGGCCCATCTCCTGATTTCCGTGCGGAACCATCTGTCGGCGGCTTCGGTGAAGCGATAATTGTCACGCACGTACCGCATCGTCGCCTTTTCCACATCCGTGTACAGATTTGCGTCCTTGACCGCGGCCAGCAGATATTTGGCGTCGTCCAGGGAAATTCTGCCGTCGCCGGCCCCTGCTACGGCGCCTTCCGCCAGCTCAATCATTTTCCTGTCACACTTCACTCCGTCCATCACGATATAGTAATCATCGCTCATCTTATTCTCCTGCGCCCGATTTTCGGTAAGTCGGGATCGGTCAGGTTGTCACCGTCTAAGTGCCTTGGCCGTCGGCCACGGGATGTCGATCCATTAAACGAACAATCCGCCTTGGGGGACGCCCGGATGCCTGGCGAACGAGGCCATGTCTTCCAGCAGCAGGCGCTCCAGGATCGGCTGCAGGACGCCTTCCGGACAGTCGTCGGCCTGCATGAGATCGGTGAAGATGAAATCCCCGCCCGCCAGGAGCACGCGAGCTACCTCGGCGAGCAGCCTGCCGCGATTGCCGCTGTGCAGCATGGCGTCCGGGGACCATGACGGCGTCAAAGGAATCGTCTTCAAAGGGGATATCCTCGCAGGTGCCGTCTACCACCGCGATGAGGTGGTCCAGGCCCTGTTCCTCATTCATTCTGCAGCGGCGCTCATTCTCCACCTCGCTGATGCTCGAGCCCGTCACGTGACAACCGTAGGTTCGGGCCAGATGCCTGGCCGTGCCGGCGTATCCGGATTCAATGTCCAGTACCCGTGCCCCCTCGTCCACCCCACTCGGCTTGGCGCAGATACGTTTCATCGTGCGGTGACTGGCCTCGGCGATCGAATCGCCGGGCGGGTTGTAGATTTCCACAAGGATATGCTCGCCGCCTCACGCCGCGAAATGGAAATAGTCCGCTTCTGCACTGTTATAACTAATCCCTTGCGGTGCGCGCCGCCCTGGAAATGGTCTCGCTCATAGGCAAATACTCACTAAATTCGAGTGACCCGAGCGCTGCCCGGCGATTCGCAATCCCACGGTCGCTTGCCAATGGGTCCGACCGCGGGCGGGGGCGAGGTCAGGCGTCCTCGGCCCGCGCGCAAAGGACGATGCGGCGGACCACCTCGAGGTTCATGACGATGGCGATGGCGCCAAGAGCGACCAGAGGCAGGTTGACGACGGCAGCCAGGAAAACCACGAACACCCGCACGTCGCGGCCAAGCCTGAAATGAGGCCTGCCGCCCAGCTTTCGGGCCATCAGCCCGTCGTACTTGTCGGCCGTGTAGCTGTTCAGGAACGATCCGACGACGGCGGCGAACCCGACCACAAAGGCCCAGTGTCCGCCGGTCGCGGAGAATACGTGCCAGGTAAGGCCGAACAGCAGGCAGGCGTCGGCGTAGCGATCGAGGATGGCGTCGAACCAGCCTCCGTAATCGCTGCATTGATACTTCAGCCGCGCCACCTCGCCGTCGCATCCGTCAATGACGGAGGCGAACTGCGCCAGCAGGCCACCGGCGGCCAAGGCAGGATACCCGCCCACGGCAAACAGCCCCGCGGCGAACAGCGAACAACAAAACGAGAACAGGGAAATCTGATTGGGAGAAACGGGAAGCTCCACCAACCGCCGGGAGATCCTGACGGATATGGGCCGATTCAGATAGCGCGCCACAGGCCCGTCATTGGGCTTGTACACCAGACGCCTCAGTAGGGCGCTTTCGGCCCTCCCGAACGCGGCGGGATCATCCACGTCGATCCAGAACTGCCCGGTCAGATCGAAGGCATTGGCCTTGCCTTCCGCGGCCAGCATCCGCACCCCGCCGGAAAGCGTCGTGTCGCCGCAGGCAGCCGCGCTGCGCTCAATGGCTGCGAAAATGGCCGGAGTGCAGAGGAACAGTCCGGTGTCAAACGCGTTGTGCGGAGTGAGGTGCTTTCCGATGCGTAAGATCTTCCCCCCCTCGACCCAAACCCTGGTGACGTCCTGCAAATCCACGCACGGATTGTTCAAATCCCCGTCAACCCCGAGCAGAATCTTCCCGGCCACCGGGGCGGCGCCGCTCATGTTCAACACGATGGCCGGATCGAAGAGATGGTCTGCCATCAACAGCAGGAACGGAGCGGTGAGGTGATTCTGGGCCCTGAGCACCGATAGCCCGTTTTCCTGCTCCCATCGTTCATTAAATACCGTGGTGATCGGCACTGCGAGGCGATGGCCCAAAGCTTCCAGAAATGTGCTGAGCCGCTCACTCCCGTAGCCGGTGACCACAATAAATTCGTCCGCTCCTCCTGCCTTGGCGGAGCGGATGACCCGTTCGATCAGCGGGACTCCCAGGATCCGGATGAGAGGTTTGCCGTCCTGCTTGCTTCGCAGCCGGCTCCCTTTACCGGCGGCGATGATCAAGCAATTCACACCCACCGCCTCAGTTGCTGGAAATAAACTGCTCGACCATTTGCAACGCCTCGTCATCCGGGAACTGCTGCGGGGGATGCTTGCAAAAATAGGCAGAGGGCGCGTGCAGCACCCCGCCTTGTCCCCGTAGCAGCGCCAATTTTGCGCAACGGATGGAGTCGATGGCCACGCCTGCTGAATTGGGTGAGTCCTCCACGGATAGGCGCAGTTCCAGATTCATCGGGACCCCCCCGAAGAGCCTGCCTTCCATGCGAATGAAGCAAACTTTGTTGTCCTTCTGCCAGGGGACGTAGTCGCTGGGCCCGATGTGGATATTCTCATCGTCCAGACGCTCGGCGGCGACCGATTGCACAGCCTCGGTCTTGGATTGCTTCTTGGAGGCCAGCCGGCTGCGATTGAGCATGTTCAGAAAATCGGTGTTGCCCCCGGTATTGAGCTGATAGGTGCGATCCAGCTTCACTCCGCGCTTTTTGAACAGATCGGTGAGCGCACGGTGCGTAATGGTCGCGCCCAACTGGGCCTTGATATCGTCGCCGATGAGAGGAAGGTTTTTATCCGCGAAGCGCTGGGCCCACTCGGCGTTGCTGGCGATGAACACGGGGATGTTGTTGACAAAGGCAACACCGGCCGCAAGAGCGCATTTCGCGTAGAACCGGGTGGCTTCCTCCGAGCCTACGGGAAGGTAGTTCATGAGGATTTCCGTGCCCGATTCCCTGAGCACTTCCACCACGTCCGCCTCGCTCGATTCCGGCTCGCGAGAAAGCACAAAGGTGTTTCGTTCCTCGTAATCGGCCATGTGCGGGGCAAAACCGTCCAAAATTCTGCCCATGCGGACACTCACCGCGGAGCTGGGCAGATCCGGAAAGAACGCCGTGGTATTGTTGGGTGCGGAGAATATGGCTTGATGGACGTCCAATCCTACCTTTCGCTTGTCGATGTCGAACGCCGCCACCACTTCGATGTCCCCCGCGCCATAACCACCGATCTCCCGGTGCATGAGTCCGATGGCATCCTCCGGTTTCTTCTCCTGATAATAGTGGAAACCTTGAATGAGGGAACTTGCACAGTTTCCAACTCCGACGACGGCGATGCTGATCTTCTTGGAATTGATCTTATTGAACACCCTGTATTTCTCCTTTGCTGCCCGGGGGAAACCTCACCACCACTCCACAGCAGGAATGGGTTCCCGAGCGTTAATGCGGAATATCGCAGGAAAAAGCCGGAGCCAAGCAGGCATGAAAAACGCCTGAACTCCTAATCGCTGAAGGAAAGGATATTAATACCGGCAATTTTTCCAGCCTGCAAACAAAAAGGGACCCGAGCCTCAACGTGGATAGCGGTACGCGCTATCGCCTACGCCTGGAGGTGGCAATGGCAGATGGGCGCGGGACTTTGCCATATTGCCTCAGGGAGGCGTCGTGCCAGGGAACTGGGCGTAGCCGGAAGCCCGAACACTCTCCGTGATTCGCCGGCGACCTCCATCAATCGTCTGCCGCCCCGCTCATGCGGGTGGTTTTCGGCTACGGTATCCACCGCACCGGGATTCCCATGCACGTTCGTCACGCCCTCCGTCAATGGCCGCCAAGCGGGGGCGCCGCTGAGTAATCCCGCCCGATGCGCCCGGGTACGATCAGAGCGGAGATTCCAGTTCGGATTTTGCTGAAGGGGCGGACCTGGAGATGACGCCGATTCCGCCCTTGCCCCCATGAACATCTTGGCGGGGGTACTATATCCGATTGCCGAGGCAAGAATCCAGTGCTAATTGCTACCGTTGGTTACTCGCCCGCGCACCGTGTGCCGGCGCACCGCCTGCCGTCCGCGCGGCACCATCGTTCCGCACGAACCAGGGCTGGAGGCCAGCAGACCCTCGCCGCCTCCCATCCCCGTGCGAAATATACGCATCGGCAATCCAGTCCCTGCTCGAAACCGAGCCGGCGACCGGCGATTTCCTGATCAATTTCCTCCATCCCCTGCTTGAAGTGTAGAATCAGGTGTATGGATATCCCCCGGGCGCGGCCGGCTGGTGCCGCAGCTCATGTGCCGCGCGCTGCCCTCTTCCCTCCCCTCGCGCCCAATGGCGCCAGGCCGCTGGTGCCGCGGGCGGCGTTCCTCCTGCGCCTTTGCGGCCAGGCAGCGATAGGGTGCAGTGAGCGTCCAGCGACAGGAATGCCCATCACGTGACATGATGGGCCGGAAGGGAATTATACTCCCGCCGGGACTCGAACCCGGAATAGCGGAATCGGAATCCCTTTTATACTATCGAAGCCAATAACCCACAACAAGATACGATAAGGAAATCAGGGACTTCCCCATTTTCCCTATTGCAGATTATCGCCAATTATTGCCTTTATTTGCAGGCTACTGTCCCCAAATTGTCCCCAAATCGCACCGCCAGAATAGCGGATAACCCGTCCGCTATTCAGATTCCCGGCCTGCCCCACACACACCTCATCCCCCACCCCCAGAAAGTTCCTCAGATTGGCTTGTAGCGGCCCGCACGAGCGGCTATTCATCCACATCCCATATCCACATTCAGCTAGAGACCTGCATCATTCTTTCTCAACCAGCAGGCGATCCATCCACGTACGGCGCGAACCACTTGAAGGGTTGACCACTTTCGATCCGCTGCCACAACCCTTCTACCTGCTCAGACCACCAATCCAGTGGCGAAATACCGCAGTCGGTAGGCGGGGTCGCGGGATACGAGGCCGGTCATGGCGGGGACTTCGCCGGGGAGCCGATCACCCCGGCGAAGGCAGCGTCGGAGTAAAACTCAAACCGGGCTACAGCCACGGCGATGGCCAACTCGAAATTGTTACTGGCCGCGGTGAAGAAGAGGGAAGCCGGAATCGTCGGTGAGAGTGATGGTAACGATCTGACGAACTCGCAGGTTACCCCCGGGTCACCACTAGGGATGAATTCTGGCCACCGAATCCGAACGCATTAACTTGAAAGGCTTCGATCTTGGTAAGCGCGGGTTCATTGATCACGACGTGCAGGTCTCCGACCTCGGGCATGAGATCCTCCTTGTAATGCGTTCCCGCAGTCGCCATGAGGGCATTCTGCTTCATGCTGTGTACGCCGACCAGCACACCGAGGGCGCCAGCCGGGCCATGAGGGTGACCAAAATTGCCCTTTGGCGACATGACAGGCAGTGGCTCGCTTCGGTTACCATAGATGCGGTTGAGGGCAGCCAACTCGGCTATGTCACCCACCGGAGTACCCGTCCCATGAGCCACAACTGCGTCTACACCGTCGACGCCGCCGGGCAATTCAGCGTTTTGAACGGCCAATTCCATAACGCGCTGCTCCCACTTGCCTTCCGGTTCCGGAGAGGATGGATGGTAACCGTCTGCCAGGGTGGCATACCCCCGTAGCATTCCGTGGATGGCGGCGCCGCGTTTTCTGGCCAAATCAGCGCGTTCCAACACAAACATACCAGCGCCTTCCCCGAGCATGACCCCGAAACGCTCCACGTTAAAGGGGCGACAGGTCTTGTACGGGTCCGGTTGTGTATTGAACATGCCGTAGTTCCTGGCACCGAGGAACAAGAGCGGACTGATCGCGCAATCCGTACCGCCGGTGATGGCGACATCCATCTCACCAGTTTGAATCATGCGCGCCGCGATACCCATGGCGTCATGGGACGAGGCGCAAGCGGTGGCAACAACAATTTGTGGGCCATGCAATCCCCAGCGTAGAGCAATATGTGCACTGGGCATGTTTGCCAATGATTTAACCATGAACTTCCTGTCCACGGCTTCCGGCCCGTCAGATTCCAGGTTGTGCTGATCCTCGGCGTTGACGTCCACTCCGCCCAAGGCAGTGCCGATGACGACTGCCGTACGCAACGGGTCAAGCTCTTCGATTCCTGCATCCTCCACGGCTTGCACGGCTGCGGCAATCGCGTATTGGGTAAATGTGGCCGTGTTCCGCACCACGCGATCCTCCATCCAATCTTCCGGCTTGAACGCCTCAATCAGGGACATCCAGATATTCTCGTATCCCGGCTGATCGTTCCAGGGCGTAGGGCCTGCGACCACTTTCCCATCTGATATATTGCGATTGAATTCTTCCAGGTTCTGTCCGAGCGACGAAATGACACCCATCCCGGTTATGGCCACGTTATCCATAATTGTCCCTTATGTGTCGGATTGAGCCCCTTTCTGGCTCATCACTTTATACTAGGCTGGTCAAAAATACTCAAAAAATGGGCTCCAGCCTTATCGCTTGACGATTCCCAGCCGCGAGCAAGCAGGGTGACACTTACCCGTCGTCCAAGGGGGTACTTGCAAGTTTTTGATTCACGGTCAAAAGAGAAGGAAATTGCCCCCTACCCAGTTCCTCCGGTCACATCAAAACCCCGGCAGAATGGCCTGAAGGATTCGGGACGGAAAACTTCCATTCAACCGACATTTCCCAGATGGAGCCGCCAATACGGCCCAAACGACTCCTCGAACCTCCGATACCACGATTTTGGAAGTGGAATCCACACCAGCGCACCAAGATCAAGTTCGGGTCCGGGCCGGGAAAGTGGCTCAGATTGGCGATACGAGGGTTATTTCGGGGGGATTGCTGCGGGGGATGAATTGCCAGGAACCGCTTCCTCAACCGTTGCCGGAGCCGTTGCTCGGCGACTGTCGCCTCATGACGCATTCTTCTGGTCTTGGGCTTCAGCTTGTGCCAAAGGTCAGGCACGGATGTATGCCATTTTTATTGTGGCATGGTCTTTTTATCCGGCGCTAGAACCTCACTCGAAGACCCTTTGTCCCGCGAACAGATGGAGAATATCGCGCCAATGTCAGGCGGGGCGGGGGATACGGCTTCCTGAACTCTCTTAA
>JACZVE010000431.1 GCA_022572825.1 SAR324 cluster bacterium | reverse complement strand
TCATAGCCGGGCCACGTTTCAATTCGCTTCAGCCATGCCGCAATGTTCGGGTAAGTTTTGCCGATTGGGAGGACCCCGAGGTTTAGCGGGCCCACGTCGTCTCTTCCGGCGGCCCGTATCAAACGCTGCGCGGTTGGCAGGTAGGTCAAATCGGCGGCGGTATGAGTTTCCCCCGCCAAATATGGCGCACGCGAGAGAATATCGTCGACCCATTTAAGAGCCTCATGGCCCTGGGGCACCGCGGCCCGTATTTCCTCCGCCGCATCCACGGCCCGACCCTGGAAAATCGGCGACACGAGGCCATTGTCGGTGGGGCTCCGCACATAGTTTTCGATCTCGAATATGCGATGCCAGATATGCGCTGTTTCCAGCGGTGTGGTTCCGAACAAAGGCGGCTGAGGGTGTTTGCTCTCAAGAAAGGCAAGGATGGCGATCGACTCGTAAATGATTGTGTCTCCGTCCGTGAGCGCTGGCACCCTACCGCGTGGATTCAACGCCAGAAATTCCGGGGTTTTGTGTTCGCGCTTGTCAATATCCAACCGCCGGGACTCTTACGCGAGACCTTTGATTTCCATCCCGAGCATCACCCGCCACGCGTAGGGGCTGCCACTGATCCAGAATAGTTCATAAGCCATCAATTTTCCTCTGTGTGCTCATACCCGGGTTTGTGCAACGCAGGGTGCAACAAATAAGCAATGCTCAAATGGTGGCTCTGAGCGTAACCTACTCCGGCAAACCGGCTTTGCGAAGGGATTCGGCCCATTTTTCCATGGTTTCTTTGTTTCGGTACAGATTCGGAGACGTGTACCGCACAATTGTATAGGTGGGGTCTCTACGAAGTATTTCAGCCACTTCTTGTTTCGCCTCCTCGTCCTTGCCCATCAAAAAATAACATGATGCCAGGGCTACCCGGCCGGAATTAAATGCGGGAAAACGTTTCACCGTAGTTTCCAGGGTAGAGACTGCAAGTTCCAGTTGTCCGGCATTGCGATAAGCGGTCCCCAATACAGCGAATCGCGGTGCGATTACGGTGGGGCCAAGCCTCAAACCCCGCTTAAGATTTTCGATTCCTTCCAGTGGCGTTTCGTTAAATATTTGAAACCAACCCAGCATGTTATAGGGAAAATCCATTCCCGGCCCTTCGGAAACAGAACGCTTTCCGTAGGCTATGCACTGATCGTGGTTCCCCAAAAAAAGTTGGTGCATCCCGGCATATCCAAGGGCCAGGGGGTCTCTGTCATCAATTTTCAGAGCCTTCTCTACTAACTCCCCCATATTCTTGATCGATAAATCCCTGTCTTCACTCCAATTCAAAAATACTTCCCGCTGGCACAACTGTGCTTGCCATACATATCCCAGTATCGATTCAGGCTCCAATTGTGTGAATTGCTCAAAATACTTCCTGGCTTGAGCGTGGCTGGGCTCATTAAATTCATGGAAATGGGCCATACCCCGGTAAAGGGCTTCTCCGGCCTCCGGATTTGTGAAGCGGCTTCGTTGATGCCTGCCTCTTTCTCCCAGTACGAGTTCCACATCCAACGCGGTGACAATCTCCTTGGTCAACTCGTCCTGGAGGGCGAACACATCCTTCAGGGCGCGATCATATTTTTTGGCCCAAAGGTGGTGACCACTGGCCGCTTCTATCAGTTGGGCAGTGACCCGCACCTGATCGCTGGATTTGCGAACGCTCCCCTCCAACACGTAGCGCACACCCATCTCCTCACCCACCTGCTTGGTGGTCACTGACTTGCCTTTGTATGTAAAGGAGGAACTGCGGGCGATCACAAACAGTCCGGGCAGGTGGGATAGATCGGTGATGATGTCCTCGGTCAGCCCATCGCTGAAATACTCCTGCTCCGGATCGTTGCTCAGGTTGGTGAAAGGGAGGACCGCGATAGAAGGTTGGTCGGGTAGTTCGGGGGACAAACCGTCGGGCATCAACGATGCCGCGGAAACAGGTTGTGGTTGCTTAACATCGGGCGAAGTAAGGGCCCGGTAAATGGCCTCGGTTTCCTGCGAGGGCTCGATCCCCACGCTCGCCTTTAGCACCTTTTGCAGCCTTTGATACACCGAGACCCCCTCCGCGTAGCGGCCCAGTTGCTGAAACACGAGCATTAGCTTCGGGTAGATTTCCTCAGCCAGCTCGTCAATTTCCAGACCGCGCTGGTAAAGGGCGATCGCCTTGGGGAGTTGCCTGTTTTGCCTGAAGAATTCCCCCAGCTGCTCGATGTTGCGCAGGAAAACCCCGTGCAGCTTTTCCCTGGCGGAAAGAAATTCCGGGAGATCGAATTCGCCATCCAAAAATGGGCCGCTGTAAAGCGTGAGTGCCTGTTCGGCATGATCCCACG
>JACZVE010000430.1 GCA_022572825.1 SAR324 cluster bacterium | reverse complement strand
GCGCTGGTTGACCGAGACGGTCAGTAGCACCGAGGTTAGCAGGATCGAAAACAGCAGCGTGACGGTGGCCAGCACCGTCGAGATCTGTCGGAAGTAGGAGAAACCGACCAGTTCGAACCGGCTGACGAGCTGATCGTTCGAGAAGGTGTACAGGTCGGGACGAAGCTGCCGGATGGCCTCGACCGCCGCCTCCGGTGTGACGCTGCCGTGCGACGCGACGAGAAACAGGTCGGCCTGGTCCTGCGCGCTGCCGCACGCCCGGTCGAAATCGGCGATCGTCACCGCGGCGGTGAGCTGCGATTCCGGGTCGAAGGGGAACGTGGCGATGCCGGCCACCTCGAAGTCCACGGTCGGCAGGATCGACTGCCGACCCAGGCACTCGCTGCGCACCGTGACCGTCTGTCCGGGCGACAAAACTCCAATCCAAGCGCTGTTGTGGCCGGGGGTATGGTATGGGGTGTGGCGAGGGCTATAAATCGTGATGCTCCCCGCCACCGTGGGAGTCACTACCCTGGAAGACGTCCGCCTTCAACTGTATTTACAAATTGGCTTTAATCCATTTACTGATTTTTCTGACCACTTCATCCTCAAATCCTATGAAACCATGATAATGAGATGGAGCACATGGGGATCCTCTCGGAAAAGTCCCCTTTTCGAATGCTATCAATTCCACCTTAGGTGAATTGTGCTGCATCTTCATGAAACCTTCCACATCCTTGAACAAAGTTAAGGGGCATTCATCTTTTTTGTTATGCACCCATAGCGTCGGTGCTTGGATCCGGGATAGTTCCTGTTCGCTGAGCCCTCGCAATCCGTATTCTAGAGGCCTCTGGGTTATTCCAAAAACCGAACTAGCTAATACAACACCATCGATCGTGCCAGGAGAAAGTTGAGCGGCCACATTAGCAGCTGAAATGGTTCCCATGCTTGTTCCTACCAACCAAACCGGGATGTCTTTTTGCGATTTCAAAAATTCAATGATGCCCTTGATGTCTTCCTTGTGCTCGGGACTGGTGCGAAACATGGCATTCCCCCTGCGCGGGAGATAAAGGTCTTTTTGGCCACTGGGCACGTCAGGAAGGGCTACGGAAAACCCTTGCTCCACCCAGTCATCGCGGGTGCGTGCCAGAAAATCGAATGCATATGCCGCCTTTAAAGACCCTGCATCCTTTATAGATCCTCTATTCAGGCCTAATTTTCCATCACCACCGGGAAACAAAATCAAGTGAGCAACGGGCTCTTCATACGATTTCGGAAAGATATAAAGAAATTTTACCGTAACATCTGGTCGTGTTTCGATGGAAATCACTTCTCTGTTGTCGCAAGCGGTGAGCAAAAAAGAGAAAAAAGCGATTAACATTACCAAGTATCGGATCAGCATATCGTCTCGGATTATCTTCTTTGCAATCCGCCAAAGAGGCAGCAAAAGATTAATCAAATTGGGATCGGGCGGACTCGCCGCTTCTTCTTGTTGAAAGCGCTATCCAGACCTCAATACCACAAATCCGTGAACCACATCCACGTAGGTGGCTTTCGTAATCGAAATCGGAGGAACTTTTTGGCCCCAACCCTACCCGCACCCCGGCAGAACTGCTGGATCTAATCGAAGCAAAGGGAAGGGAAGGACAGAAGGCGCTGGCCGCCGGAATGAAGATCGCACCGCGTCGAATTCACAAAATTTGTTGGAGATTGTAAGACCGGGAGGGGCCTGTTCGACACACGGCCGAACGGGGGTGTGGGGGAATGAAGAACGTACCCAACCGGAGCAGCCGGCTCCGGGAGGAACAACCCGTATCCTCCGCCGATGAACGATCGCTCACAACGCGCCACGGGCATCGCATTCGGTGGGCTGATCGCGCTCGCCGCCGCCATGGGCATCGGGCGCTTCGTTTATACGCCGATTCTCCCCTTCATGGTGGATGGCCTCGGCCTGACCAAGGCGGAAGGCGGCCTGATTGCCTCCGCGAATTTCCTCGGATATCTCTTCGGTGCCCTCGCGGCCTCGGCGGCGCGGCTGCCCGGCGGGCGGCGCGCCTGGTTCCTCGCCTCGGTAGCGGTCAGCGGCCTGACCACCGGGGCGATGGGCGCCGTTTCCTCCCTACTGCCGATACTGCTGCTGCGCTTTGCGGGCGGGGTCGCCAGCGCATTCGTGCTCGTGCTGGCCTCTGCATTGGTGCTGGATCGCCTGGCGGCGGAAAGGCGGCCCGGCCTCTCCGCCTTGCACTTCGCCGGTGTGGGAAGCGGGATCGCGCTGTCCGCCGTCCTTGTTTCGCAACTGGCGGCGGCTGGATATGGTTGGCGGATGCACTGGCTCGCCAGTGGGGCGCTGTCCATGGCCGCGCTCGGCGCTGTCGTCTGGCTGGTGCCCA
>JACZVE010000091.1 GCA_022572825.1 SAR324 cluster bacterium | reverse complement strand
GCATTCCCCGTTCAGGATTCAACCCGCTGAAATGAAGGGCCTAATTTGAAATAATCGGCGCAATCCGCGCAATCTGTGGAAAAAAACGACGGTATCAATGCTGATTGACGAATGGAGGGAAGTCCAGGCCCCGATCCCGTAGGCGTACTGCATGCCGCGCCCTTAAATCGGACAGGGCCTCAGTTGCCGGCAAGCGTTCGCCTCAGGGCGGCGCGCAGGTCGGCATCCGGCTCCAGGGAGAGGCGCTCTTGCAGGACGGCCTGAAGGCGCGGCGAGGAGTGCAGCCGGGCCGCCAGACCCACCGCCGCGTGGCGCACGGTCACATCCGGGTCGGCCAGCAGAGCTTCCAGGAGCGTCGTGACCTCCCCGGACTTGCGCTCCGCGAAGCCCGCCAAGCTGCCCAGGTAAAGGCGCTTCAGCCCAGGCTGCTTGGCGCGGCGGAAATACACCTCACCCCCGCCCTGCGGTATCGCCTGCGAGTCGCGCGCTGCTCCCCCTCTCCCGCGGGAGAGGGGGCCTGGGGGGTGAGGTTCAGACGCCGGTTACCCCACTACCCCTTCGCCTCCCTGATCCACTTCCGCAGGCGCTCCAGGCCTTGCTCGATGTTCTCCTCCGAGGTGGCGTAGGAAAACCGCACGTGGTGTCCTTCGCCGGGAACGGGCGTGCCGAACTGGCTGTCCGCCAGCACGGCCACGTTCGCCTCATAGAGCCAGCGCTTGCGCAGCGCCTCGCCGCTGTCCACGCCGGTCATCGCGCACAGCTCGCTGACGTTGGGCCACACGTAGAAGGCGCCGCCCGGCCGGAGGGTATGAAGCCCTTCCAGGGTGTTGAGGCCCTCGCAGATCAGGTTGCGGCGGCGGGTGAAGCTCTCCATCATGCGGAGGTGTTCTTCCTGCGGGCCGGTGAGGGCCTCGACCCCGGCCCACTGGGTGATGGAGCCGGCGCAGGAATCGGTGTTGGTCATCCAGGAGGAGAAATACGGCGCCAGGGCGCGGTTGGCGGCATAGCCCAGCCGCCAGCCGGTCATGGCGTAGCTCTTGGAGGCGCCATCGAGCAGCACCGTGCGCTCGGCCATGCCCGGCAGCGAAGCGATGGAGGCGAACGCGCCGTCGTGCACCATGGCGGAGTACACCTCGTCGGAGAACACCCAGCACTCGGGATAGTCCCGCAGCACGTCGGCGACGGCGGCCAGCTCCTCGCGGGTCAGCGTGCGGCCGGTCGGGTTGTGCGGCGAGTTGAGCATCAGCAGCCGCGTGCGCGGGTTCAGCTTGGCCTTCAGGACCTCCAGGTCGAAGCCGAAGGCCTCCCGCTCCACCAGCGGCAAGGGCACGGGCACCGCGCCGCAGGCGATGATCTGGCTCTCGTAGATGGGAAAGCCGGGGGTGGGGTACAGCACCTCGTGGCCCGCGCCGTGGTCGGTGACGGCCATGAGGGTGTATAGGATGAACGGCTTGGCGCCGTTTGCCACCGTGATGTCTTCCGCGTCGTAGCCGATGTCGCGGGAGCGCAGCAGATAGTCCGCCACGGCCCGGCGCAGCTCGGGGATGCCGGCGGAGGCCGTGTAGCCGGTGTGCCCGGCGTCCATGGCGCGCTTGGCCGCTTCGATGATGTTGCCGGGGGTGACGAAATCCGGTTGGCCGATGGCGAAGCTGCGAATATCGCGCCCCTCGGCGATCAGCTTGTTCACCTCGGCCAATACGACGAAGGCGTGCTCCGTGCCGAGGTTCTGGGTGCGGTGGGACACGCTGGGCATGGGACACGCTGGGCGAAGGAATCGACGTGAAAGGCTGAGCGCACTGGACGGCGCGTGGATCTACTGCCCCACCTCCGCCCTTTGGCATCGCTTTCCATTGAAGCGATGCTCCCCCTCCCCGCCCATGTATCGGGCGGAGGGGTTCCGACACGACGGCATTACTACATCAAATGGGTGGAGCCAAGGGTGTAGGCATATAATTCTTATTTGTGTCCATCTGCGGTTAGATCGAACAAAGTCGTATGAGATAGGCTGTGATTTTATGATTTAATGCCTCTGGCGGGTCACGAGTGACGAAGTCGTATCCGTCTTGGAAATAAATGGATGACGGCGCCCCCTGCCCCGTCGATCCTACTGTATACTCGTTGCCGGTACGCGCGCAATGAGCCGTGAGTACCAGCCACAGGGAGTGGTGTATGGCCATCAAGCTCTTTCACGCCGCCGATCTTCATCTGTCCCGCTCCGAACGCGACTACAGCCTGACCGTGCTGGAAGAGCTGGTCTACCATTGCCGCCGCCTGGGCGCGGACGCCTGGCTGCTCTGCGGCGACGTGTTCGATACCCACGCCGACCTGATGGCCCTGGCCGATGACTTTCGGGCGCACCTGCGGGAGTTGGGCGAGGTTCCGGTGCTGATGATTCCCGGCAACCACGAGCTCTCCGGCGGCAAATCCCTGGCCGATCTCGGGCCGCTCGCGGTCGACGAGCCGGGTTCGTCCCTGCGGCTGCTTGTGGAGGCGCCCTACACCCTGCACCTGCCGAGGGGATTGGACGTGGAAGTCCTCGCCGTGCCGTTCCGGCGGGGTTACGGCGATTATCCGGACTGGGCCTTGCCGCCCCGCGAGCGGCGCTGGCGGGTGGGCATGCTGCACGGCGTGGTCAACGGGATGAGCTACACCGGCGAGAGTGCCGAAAGCGAGCACGCCGTCATCGACCCGGATCTGTTCACCCGTCTCGGGCTGCACTATGCGGCCCTGGGTCACATTCACGTCCGTGGCGAGGCTCGCTTCGGGGAGTGTCTGGCCCATTATCCAGGCTCCGCCCGCGTGTGGCGGCGTGGCGAGACGGGGCCGCGCCGCGCCTCGCTGGTGGTGCTGGACGATGATGGCGTGCGGGTGGAGGCCGTCGATATCGCCGCGGCGGGCACCTACCGCGCACTGACCGTGCCGCTGGACGAGCAGGGCGCCCCCCTGGCCCACGACAATGCGAAGGCGCTCCTGCAAGCCCTGGGGGAGCAGCAGGGCCCGCAGGACTGGATTCGCCTTGAGCTGGGCGGCTTCGTCGAGGCGCGCACAGCGGTGGACAGCCTGCGGCGTTCCCTGGAGAGAAGGGGGTCGCGAATGTTCCGGCGCTTCGAAGTGGCGGATGATGAGGTCGTCGAGGCCGAACGGCTGCGCGGACACCCCCTCGTGCGCTCCTTCTACGCCGGCTGGCGGCGACGGCACGCCGAGGCCCTGGCAGCGGGCGACGAGGCGGAGGTGGCGCTGCTGGAACGGGTGCGCCGCCTGAGTCTGGAGCAGATTCACCAGCGCCTGGCGGAGCAGTAAGGGCATGCTGAGGGCGATCCACATCAAGCGCTTCGGCGCGTTTGCCGATCGCAGCTTCGCCGTGGGCGCGGTCACCGTATTCGGCGGCGCCAATCAAAGCGGCAAGAGCACGCTGTTCGATGCCATCCGCATCCATACCTTCCACCCGGAGCGGCGCGGCCGCGTCAGGGCCTTGTACGCGCGCTATGGGGACGACACGGACGTGCGCCTGGACTGGAGCGGCGAGCCGCCGGATATGAGCGACGGCGAGTTCATGAACCTGTTCGCCGTGTCCTCCGGAAACGTGCAGGTAGATTTTGACGGTGACTGGCTGGCCGCCGTCAGGAAGAACCTTTTCACGGGGGGCATCGACCCCCGCAACCTGATGGAAACCTTCGAGCGCCTCGCTTCCGAAAAGGGCACCTACGCCCACATGCGGGAACGATCGCGGCTGGAACGGCAACGGGAGGAGGCCGAATCGCGCCTGGATACCCTCACGGCCCAGCGGGATGAGATCCTGTCCGCGCTGGACACCCAAGAGGCCGCCCGCGGCGGGCTGCAGGCGCTGGAGGCGCGGCGGGATGCGCTGCGGGAATCGGAGGCGGAGCTGGCAGCGCAGGTTGCCCGGCAGGAGCAAATCGCCGAGGGCGGCCGGCTGAAAAGCCACCTGTCACTGCTGGACGAGATTGCCGCACTGGAGCAAGCACAACAAAACTGGCCCCACCTGGCTCAGGAGCGCACGGGCGAGCTGGACGACCTGGAACGGCGGAGCCGGGCCAGCGAGGCGAAGCGCATCGGCGCGGAAGAGGCGCTGCGGGCAGAGCAGAGGCGGCTGGACGCGCTGCGTGCGGAACTCGCCGCCCTCGCGGGCGAGCTGGCGGCCCGGGGCCAGTGGCGCGGCGGTGTGGAAGCGCTGCAGGGCCGGCTGGCTGCCTACGATGACGGCAAATTGACCAGGCAGCTGATGCGGGGCGTAGCGGCTCTGTTGCTGTTTCTCTCCGGCCTGGCGGCAATGCACCTCTTGGGTGCGACGGTGTGGGGATGGAGCGTGCTGGCCGCCGCGCTCCTTGCGGCGGTCTCGTCCATCTATTTGCCGGGCTGGCTGGACGAGTGGCGCCTGAAGCGCACCTTAAAGGACCACTGGCGCAACCTGCTGGGCGGAACTCACCTCTACGGCCGCGCCCAGGCCGTCTACGAAAGCCAGACCCTGACCGGGCTCACGACCGCGCTCGCCCAGCTGCAGGCCGAGCTGGAGCGGCTGGAGGCGGACCATGGCGAGAAATCCCAGGCAACTGGGGCACAGCAGGCGCGAGTGGCGGAGCTGGAGCGGGAGCAGACGTTGCACCGCGAGGAAAGCGAGAGCGCCGCTGCCGCCTTGCGGGACTGGCTGGCCGCCATGCTGGTGGGCAGCCGGGACGAGTACCGCGACAAGCTGGGGGAATACCGCCGCGTTCAGCAGCAGCTTGGGGAGGCCTACGGGCGGCTGGAGGCGGCCTTGCGCGACGCCGCGCTCGCCGATGGGTTTCAGCTTCGCGCCCACGCCGAAGGTCGCCTGGAAGCGCTGCGGGCGGACAGCGTCCCGTCCCAGGGCCTCGCGGAGGCCGAGCGGAGCGCCCTGCGGGAGCGGCTGGAGGCTGCGCGCACCGAGTTGGAGAAGCTGGAGGAAGAGCACCACGCTCTGGATCGCGCCAGCCACGGCACTTCGGAACGGCTGGTCGGCCGGCTGGGGAATCTGCCGGATGAAATTGCAGACTTGGGGGAGCGGCTGCGGCAAATCGACGTTGAGCTCGCGGCCCTGGAATTCGACCGCCGCGCCGCCGAGCGGGCGCTGGAACTGTTCCGCGAGGTCGCCGCGGACGAAAGCGCCGTGCTGGCCGATCTGTCCGCCGGCGTAGCGCAGACCTTCGCCAGGCTGAGCGGGGTGGAGGAGACCCGGCAGGCGGCAGTGGACATCGCCGCGTTGCGGACCGAAGACATCCGGGCCTTGGACCGCCACGGTTACAGCCGGCCCGTCGAACACCTCTCCAGCGGCGCTCAGCACCTGTTGTACCTCGCGCTACGCCTGGAAATGGCGCGTCGGGAGCGTCAGGGGCGCTTCGCCTTGCTATGTCTGGACGAGCCGTTCGCGTTTCTCGATCCGGAGCGGCAATTGGAAACCCTGCAATACCTGAAGGGATTTCTGGAGGAAACGGGCTGGCAGCTGATCCTGTTCACGAACGAGCCGACGCAGGCCGAACGGGCGCGTTCCGTCTTCCCCGACTGCCAACTGCACACGTTATCGTAACGGTGCGTGATCGTTACCGCCCCTTGGGGAGCGCCTACCGGCGCGCGGACATGCGAGCGCGGCCAAGCGCGCCAGGTGTCACCGATCGCGGCAGGTTGCACGAAGCCGCGTGCTGGGAGAAGGTGGGAGAAGGGGGGAGCCGGCAGCAGACCTCCCTACCCGGCCGGCCCATCATCGTCGCATACAGTGGGCAAGAAGAACGGCTTTGCACCGACGGCGCGAAGGTGTAACGGGAGTCCTAAGCGAGCGATTGCAGGGTGCTGATGAAGCCATCCAGGTCCGGGATCACCTTGGCGTCTTCGCACACTTCCTGCCGCACCAGCTTGCCGTCCTTATCGATGAGAAACGCCGAGCGCTTGGGCACCCCTTTCAACCCCACCAGCGAGGGATACATCACGTCGTATGCCTGAATGGTCTCCTTGCCGAAGTCGCTGAGCAGGGGAAAGGTATAGCCCTCCTGCTCCGCCCATTTGCCCAGGGTGAATGGACTGTCGGCGGAAATCCCCAATACCTCGCCGTTTGCGCCGCGAATGTCTTGCAATCGGGACTCCACGATCCCGAACTCCTTCGTTCAGGTGGAGGTGAACGCCAGGGGGGTAAATAACAGCAAGACGTTCTTGCCGCGCTGATCCGTAAGGCTGACGTCCTCCATCTTGCTGGACTTCAAGGTGAAATCCGGCACAGGTTGACCGATGCTCAGAGGCATGTTGGCTCCTTTTCTTGCGATCGCGTTACAGATAATGGAGAGAGCGGTAGATCGACCGTCCGCAAAACCCTGGCGGTCGTTTCGGCAGTCTAACGCAGGCCGGACGAGTGGTCAATTGATCGGGGTCACCGTACGCGGCCCCAGTTGTACCTCGGCACCTAGCTGGGGCCCATTTCCGCGGGGCCTGCCGAGGCAAGCCGGCGCGGGTGGCGCACGCGAGGCGGCGCAGGTGATACGCCACGCTGCCTGTTGATGCGGGTGCAGGCAGCCCGTGGAGCGGCGTCTGCCCGTCCTATCGGCCTGGGATTGAGCACGGCGCTAATGATGCCGTATCTTTGCTTGATATTTGGCATCGTAGTTGGTAGCACTATGCAAGTTTTTCTTGCGAAATGACGCCTTAACACAAGTGACCACGGCGGGTTTGCGGCGTGATGCCAACACGAGCGCGGCGTCTCGGCGTGGTGAACCGGTTAGCGTGCAAGGCCACGGAGATCTGCATCATCAGCGAGGAAAGACGCCTTACCACACCGGTTGAATACCCGTTCAACCCCAGGACGACTTCATTCTGCGGAGGATAGGAAACGCCCATGGCGAGCGATTATCGCAAAGGTCCCCCGGCGGTTCATCCCGAAACACCGAGTGCGGTCGGGTCGCGCAACAGCATGAACCGCGATGGACGGGACGAGTACGTCGAGTCGCGTCTCGTCATCGACGAGGAAGTGGACAAGATCCTGAACCACATTCAGTCCAAGCTGCCGCCCGAGGTGCTGGAAGACATCACTGTGCAGGGAAATATCAAGGGGTATCTGCACACGTACTTCAACCAGTCCCTCCAGAACATGCTCAACCGCTACCTGACGACGGCCGAAGATGAGATGGCAAAGAAGGTGCGGGACACGATCGACAAGGATGAGCACGCCAATCTCAACCGATACACCCCGCGGGAAATCTCCATGCTGCTGAACAGCATCGGGGGGCCGGAGCTGTTCAACACCGAGGAGGTGGAAAAATCCATCGTCAACATCATGGGGCACCTGCAGGGGCATACCCAGCGGGGCGTCTACGAGTTCGAGGCGACCGCCAACGCGATCCTCATGCAGCGCACCGATGTGGGCGGATTCATCAGCGGCGAAAACACCTACACCGTCATTAAGGCCTCCTTCCGCGACAACTACGAGAAGCCCGAAGAGGTGGTCGATGTGAAGCTGGCCATCAACGTGCTCGATTCGGAGCTGATCAGCCGGATTGTCATGCATCAGACCCTCACCGAGCATCTCATCAAGGACGTGATCGCCAGCCACATCTACTCCCTGGTGGATCGGGAGATTGACGAGATCAATCAGCAATTACAGCTGGAAGGTCGAGCCGCACTGTCCAACGAGGAGGCGATCTTCGAGAAGTTCAAGGCCGTCGAGAATTACACCGACGACGACGAAGGGGAAACCTCCAAGCGCTATCGGCTGTTGCCCAAGCATTTCCTGGACCGCATGAAGGATCTGGGGTCCGAACTGAACACCCTGGACCCGGACTACGATCCCCTCAGCGTCAAGGACGGGATCGCCAAGCTGTTGGAGGAAAACAACATCCGTACCCGCGGCTGGCACACGGCTATCAACTCGATCACCGCGATTCTCGATACCAGCCGGATGGGCTATCAGCACATCGAAAACTACAAGCATGCAAGGCGCCTGGTCATCCGGGAGTACGAGGAGACCGATCTGGAACGGCTCCCCGACGAGCGCTACGAGATCCAGTTGCGTTACTACGAAGCCCGCCAAATCCGCGAGGATCAGGCCGCCTACTCCGCCCAACTGAATGAGTTCCAGCGCGAAATCCTGCGCCTGTGGGGTGTGGTGGAGGAGGTGTACAAGGAGGAAAAGGCGCGCTCGGGCTGGCGTGACTGGGACGATATGGTCGTCTCAACGCTGGAGCGTGGGCGGCCCGGCCGCCGCACAAGCTGGTTCCAGACTCCGGCAGAGGAAGAAGGGGAGGAAAAGGCGGAACGGGTCTGGAACGAGATAACCTTCGTTCAGCGCAAGCTGACATCGTTGGAGGAGATGAATCAAACCTACGAGCAGCTCATACAGGAGTTCGAAGAGCGCTTCCGTCTGCTCCGCAAAAGGCTGCACGAGACCTTCGAGATGCGCTTTCCGAACAACCGCGTCATCATCGAGCAGCGGCTCAATTTCCTGGAAAGCGAATTCCTGCGCTTCATGTCCAATATCAACCCCTATCACGTCCAGCCGGGACTGCTGCTGGAAGTTGCCATTACCAGCATCAAGCGCAAAAAGATTACCATCCAAGGCATGACCAATGTGCTCAACGAGTTCCTCTCCGGAATTTCCAAGGGCTTCAGCGACCGTACGGTGATGCAGCACGAGCGGCGCCGCTCCAACGTGACGGAGGGCCTCGGCTCCTTCTCACAGCCCGTCGCAGAATAGGGGTAGGGGTGCCGGCAGAGCCGGCACCCCGCTTTCCGGGATCCGCCGCTATCTTCAGCAACCGCAATTTGCGGACTAACAGCGATGATCAACGACTATCTCTCCCTCAGCACCCGCGCGGGCTTCAACAAATCGCTGGCGCATTTCCGGACGGTCACGGACATCATCAAGCAGCTCGATCAGGGCGACAATCTGGCGGACATCGTCGACGCATTGGAAAAGAATCATGGCGTGGAAAAAGCCCAGATCGCGCCCCTCCTCAACGCGGTGGTGATCGACCGGATGGGATACAGCACGCTGTCCTTCAACCTGCCGGTTGACGTCCCCTCCTTCGAAGAAATCTTGGCGGAACTGCAGAAGTGGAACCGGGTGGATATTGTCATCGCGTACCATCATCCTCAGTTGGGCATCAATCTGATCAACCCAAAGCACAAGGAGCAGTGGGAGGCGGTGCGCGAGCTCAACCGGGATGAGCTGGTCGTTCTCTACGTGCGGGCGCTGGATGACGACGACAAGGCGCTG
>JACZVE010000090.1 GCA_022572825.1 SAR324 cluster bacterium | reverse complement strand
GGCGGCTCGGCGAAAGGAGAAAACATGAGCATCGGGAAAAAGCTGACGTTGAGCAATATTGCGATGGCGGCACTCGTTCTTTTATTGGGAGTCCTGTTTTGGGCTCTGGCTGACCACCTGGATACTCAGTTCACGGCACTCGATACGCAAACTAGAGTGGAGAGCCGCGTTGGCCCCAGAGAGACGGCTGCCGCATATGACGGAATCATCATCGGCGCGGGGGGATCGGCGCAAATCCGCTCCTCCAGCGAAACATAGCCAAACATCGCCGCTTGCCGGGCGTCCTGTCCGCGCATGGCTTTTCCTCCCTGAAAAGCTTGGTCGGTGATTTTGTTTTCGATTTACCAGATTCAGCCCGCGGATACAGCCGGTCAGCAACCCGCTAAAATCGGTCGCCAGACTGTTTGTAACCGCGGGAATTTCCGTCCGCTTCTGCTGGTCGGGCGGGGTGAGGTATTGGCGAGAGCATTTGATACCGCTGACTCGCCACGAGTTACGACACAAAGTTGAGAGGAATAACCGTATCTGAACGCAGATAGGCGCCGATATAGGGCACTATTTTTATTCTTATCCGTGTGAATCCGTGTCCATCTGCGGTTACATCCAACCCGGCAGTACTACTCGTTCCTCAGATTCTCCACAGGCCTGGTCTTCGCCGCGACCGTGGCGGGGTACAACGTCACCAGCAGGCAGATCAGGAACGAGCTGCCGGTGATGAGGGCCAGATCGCTGAACTCGATCAACACGGGCAGGCGCTTGGCAAGGGGGAACACGCCCTCGGGCACGGGCACCAGGTCGAAGGTGGCCAGCACCCAGCAGCCGGCCAGCCCCGTGATCAGCCCGGCCACGGTGCCGATCGTGCCGATCCACAAGCCCTGCATAAAGAACACCCTGCGCACCATCGCGTTGGACGCGCCGAGGGCCTTCAGCACGGCGATCGCCTTGCGCTTTTCCAGCACCAGCATGATCAGCGAGGCGATGATATTGAAAAACGCGACCACGATGATGAGCGTGAGGATCAGGAACACACCGAGCTTTTCCAACTGCATCACCTGAAAAATGTTGCGGTTCTCGTTTTGCCAGGTCACCACCCGGTAGCCGGGAACGGCGGCGCGCAACGCCGCCGCGTCGATGGCTTGGGGGTCGACCACACGCACCGCCAGGCCGCTGAGGGCATTGCCCATGCGGAACAGCTTTTGTGCGATGGCGGCATCCACGTAGGCGGTTACCTCATCGATGCCGCCGATCCCCGTCTCGAATACGCCCACCAGCCGAAAGCGCTTGATCAGCGGCACCGGACCGACGGGCGTCATGCGCTGCTCGGTGGAGATCACCTCCACTTCGGAGCCGATGTGCAAATGCAGGCTGGAGGCCAAGGGGCGGCCCAGCAGAATTCCGGGGCGCTGTCCGCGCGGGGGCGGATACTCCAGCGCCGCCAATGCCCGGCCGCCGTCGGCTTTTGCACCCTCCTCCGCGAGCTCTTGCGCTTCCCCGCTGCTGATGAAGCGCTGGAGGTTGCTGACCCGGCTCTCCGCGCGGGGATCGATGCCCCGCAGCACGATGGAGCGGAATTCACCCTCCGCGCGCAGGAAGGCTTGCCTGGAAAGATAGGGTGCCGAGGCGTCCACCATCGGCAGCGCCGATAGCCGCGCCCGCAGCGCCTCGGCTTGCGCCGCGGCCAGGTTTCCGGTTTGCGGCAGCACGCGCGCGTGGGCCATGGTGCCCGTCACGGCCAGGAAGAGGTTCTCGCGGAACCCGTTCATCACCGAGATGGTGATGATCAGCGCCGTCACGCCGAGCATGACGCCCACGGCGGAAATCCAGGTGACCACCGATATGGAGCGCGTCTGGCGCGGTGATCGCAGAAAGCGCAGGCCGATGAACGATTCGATTCGCAACGCAGGTTGTCCGGGCCGGGGAGGTGCTGGCAATGAGGCGCGAGGGGGATTCGTTCAGGCAAGTCTAGCAGTCACCGGGGCGGCCCGCCACCCGGTGCGGCGACGAGCGCCCCGCCGTGGTGTCACCTTGGCATTCGGGGGTGACTTCGGTACAATAGCCCCGACGCGTGAAGGCTTGCGCCAGAGACCAACAGCCCGGCCGCGGATGGCCGGCCGCGATTCCTGTAGGTGTGCCACCGGAGTACCACCCGCTCGATGAGGCGGGCGCCCGCCCGCTCCCGGCCCGGACAACCGGCGGGGAAATAGCTCGACAGGCCGCGTGGATGAACCTGATCGGTCATTACAGTTGCGCCAGTGTGCCCGCCCTTCCCGTGCGGCTGGGATCGGTGTTGCCGGACCTGCTGGGGCTTTACCGCCGCAAAGTTCGACCAGCGGCCCTGATCAATTGCTGGCGGGGAACGGCCGAACGGGATTCCGGCGTGCGGGGACTGATTGCGGGGCTGCAATTTCATCACACCGTGGACGTTCACTTTCACCGTGGCCCTCTGTTCAAGGAAACCTCGAGCGCCATTCAAGCGGCCTTGCTGCAGGCAAGCAAAGCGCCGGGACTGAAGCGATTTCTCCCGGCGCACGTCCTTACGGAACTGTACGTTGACCATCTGCTGATTGGCCGCGAACCGGGCTTGGTGGACGCCTTCTATGGCGATCTGGAGGCCGGCCGCAGCCTGCTGACGGAGCTGGTGCCGGCCCATCCACTCGCCGACAGCTCCTCCTTCCGTCACTTCCTCAGCCGCATCATCGCCGACCGGTTCGTGGAGGACTACCGTTCCTACCGGGGCGTGCTTTACCGCATGAACCGCATTCTGGTGCACTATTCCCAACGGCCCCTACAGCCCAGCGAGCAGGCAGCCGTCGCCGAGGTGTTCGCGCGCCGCAGCGGTCACACCGAGGCGCTTGCGCAGTCCTTCGTTCGCTCCATGCGTGGGCTGCTGCCCGCGATGGGGGGAGTCGACGGCCCCACGGCGGCGCGACCGGACGATGGAAAATACCCTCAGGTCGGGCTGGCGGCGCAGCCGGTTTGACCGCTGCGCGGGGAAAGCGGCACTTTCCGCCGACCCTGGGACGCACGTTGACGGGCGGGGATGCGATGGAGGGGATGCATTGATCCGCCGAAGCCACCCTTGACGTTAGTTCGATTATGACTTCAGCACCACGGCTCCCCCGCACGGTGGGCGATCTCAAGGCCGCCGGCTACCAGCCTCGAACGGTGCGCGAGGAAATGCGCCGGAATCTCACCGCCGCCATGGAGGCGGGCGAGGTGCTCTTCCCAGGCATCATCGGCTACGATACCACCGTGTTTCCCCAGATCGAGAACGCCATTCTATCTGGCCATAACATGATTTACCTGGGGGAACGGGGCCAGGGCAAATCCCGCATCATTCGCGCGCTGGTGCGCCTGCTCGATGAAACCATACCGATCATCAAGGGCAGCGAGGTCAACGACAACCCCTTCGCTTCGATCAGCCGGTATGCCCGCGAACTGCTCGCCGAACGCGGTGACGATACGGAGATCGAGTGGGTGCATCGCGATCGCCGCTATGCGGAAAAGCTGGCAACGCCGGACACCACCACGGCCGAGCTGATCGGCGAGATCGATCCCATCAAAGTTGCCGAAGGTCGCTATCTCAGCGACGAGCTGACGATCCATTTCGGGCTGATCCCGCGGTCGAACCGGGGCATCTTTGCCATCAACGAGCTCCCCGATCTGGCCGAAAAGGTGCAGGTCGGACTGTTCAACATCCTCGAGGAACGGGATGTCCAGATCAAGGGCTACAAGATTCGCCTGCCCCTGGACGTCCTGGTGGTGGCGACGGCGAATCCTGAAGACTACACCAGCCGGGGGCGGATCATCACACCGCTGAAGGACCGGTATTCGGCGCACATCCGCACCCATTATCCCCTGAACCGCGACATCGAACTTTCGATCATCGACCAGGAGACCGCCTGCCAGAAGCGCAATGAGCGGCCGGTGGTTTTGCTGCAATTCCTGCGGGAAATCATCGCCGAGATCACCTTTCAAGCTAGGCAATCTCCGGACATCAATCAGGTGTCCGGGGTCAGTGTGCGCATGTCCATCAATAATATGGAAAGCCTGATCAGCAATGCGGAAAAGCGGGCAATCCGCTTCGGCGAAAATGAGATCGTGCCTCGCGTTTCCGATCTCAACGCCATCATTGCCACCACCGACGGCAAGCTGGAGCTGGAGTATGGCGCCGGCGAGAAGTCCCAGCAGCAGGTGATCCAGAAACTGATCCAAACGGCCGTCCTGGCGGTCTTTGACCAATACCTGCAGGTCGAGACGCTGGAAATGTTGGTCTCCAGCTTCCAGGAAGGTTGGTGGGTCGAGGTGGGCGAAACGATGCCGGCCAAACAATACATTCACCATCTCACGCAACTGCGCGGCCTCAAGCAGGGCATCGAAAATCTCAACATCGGCGAATCCCCCGGAGAGATGGCCACTGCCATCGAGTTCATCCTGGAGGGTCTGCACCTGCACAATAAGCTGAATAGGGAGGTTCTCGAGGGCAAGGTGATTTACAATGAAGCGGATAAGGTACAGTCAGTGGGACGGAACCCAGAAATGGTTTGACCTCGAAGACGAATCGCTCGCGGAGCGGTTGTTCGAGGAGCTCAGCCACTACATGAACTGGAGCCTTTCGGCCCAGGAGGCCATGGAGTGGCTGATCCGCCAGGGCATTCAGCTGCCCGAGCTGAATCTGCGCGTGATGGGCACCGACGAGTTGCTCCAGGCGCTGCGCAAACAACGACAGGCCGCCTTCCAGCAGTTCAACTTCCACCAGGCCCTGGACGATATTCAAGACAAGATCCGGGAAATCGTCGAACGCGAACTGAAGACCGCCCGTGGTGCGCTGGGGAGTATCCACCCAGAGCTGCACCGCCGGGAGGAAATTCTGCGCGGGCTTCCCGCGAAGGCCAGTGACGCCATCGAAAAGCTGGCCCAGTACGATGAATCCCCGGGCTTTCTGGACGACGAGGCGCAGCGACTGTTCGACGAGCTGCGACAGCTGCGCGACACCATCTCCGAACTGGAGCAGTTCATCCTGCGTTACGGGCGGCAATTCCAGGGCGCGGAATCGCTGGATTTCCAGCAGGCGGCAGACATGATGGCCCGCTTCAAGCAAATGGCGAGCCTTGCGGATGCCCTGCGTTCGGGACGGTTCAGGGAAATCTCACTGGAGGAGTTCAAGGCGCACATGGGGGAGGAGGCGATCCAGTCCCTGATCATCCTCAGCAACCTCGCCGCCCGCCTGGAGGCGGCGGGATACGTTCAGCGCCGCGAGGAAGGAATTCACCTCACGCCCAAGGGATTTCGCAAGATCGGCCAAAACGCGCTCAACGAGATTTTCCGCGACCTGCGCAAGGACACCTTCGGCCTGCACGAGCAGGCCAACCGGGGCAACTCGGCGGGCAATCCGGAAGATGCGGTGCCCTACGAGTTCGGCAAACCCTTCAACGTTCACCTGACCAACACGCTGAGAAACGCCATCCAGCGTGGCCAGCGCGCGGGTAAGATGATGCTATCACCGGCGGACTTCGAAGTGTACGAGGAGGATCACGAGACGCGGGCCACGACAGTGTTGATGCTGGACATGAGTTGGTCCATGTCGCGCGACGGGCGTTTTCCCGCCGCCAAGCGGGTTGCGCTGGCAATGGATCATCTGATCCGGACGACGTATCCCCGCGACTATTATTACACCATCGGCTTCAGCACGCGGGCGCGGGAACTGACTCCGGCGCAGTTGACCGAAGCGACCTGGGATCCAAGCGATCCGTTCACCAACATACAGGAAGCCTTGTGGCTCTCCCGGCAGATGTTCCGCCGCCATCGCTCCACCAACCGGCAGGTGATTGTCATCACCGACGGCCAGCCCACCGCGACGCACATCAATGGCTACACCAATGCCCAGTGGCCCGGCTTTATGGGCTCCATCCCACCGGACATCTACCGCGAGACACTGCGTGAAGTGGACAACTGCGCGCGGGAAAACGTCGTCATCAACGTTTTCATGTTGGATGACAACCCGGTGTTGACCAAGTTCGTCGAGGAGATGGTGAGGGTAAATCGCGGGCGGGCCTTTTACAGCCTGCCGCACAATCTTGGCCGCTACCTGCTGGTAGATTACCTGTCTCGCCGGCGCAAACAGATCGCCTAGTCCGTCGCCAAAGAAAAACCTGTCACACTCCCAATAGATTTTCCGAAGTTAATACCCTATGCTCAGCCCGGAAAATCCGGCGCGACGCACATTCACAAATTACGGGTTCGATTGCGGCTGCACCACCATGTTTTCTGCCGCTCCGTGACGAGCCCGTCAGCGATTATCGGCAAGTGCGACGCGTGATTTACCGATTTGCCTGGACTGGGCCGGGATCGCTATTCGCCGCGAGGGTTTGCTGCGAGCGTCGTTTTCCTTTCATTCGCCCTCAATAGTCTGGTAAGTCGTCAAGGGCAGGGGTGCCATTTTCGGCCCCGCGACCACCCGCGGTATCCGGAGAACCAAGATGGCGCAAGACGACATCGATCGGGTGTATCAGCGGCTCATGGACGAGAGCCGGGAGACGGGCGACCTCGATACAGGCGGACCCGGGGCCGACCGCCGCGGGCAGCCGAGAGTCAAGGCGAATGCGACGATGCTGACGGTGCGCGCGGAACTGCGGGTATCCGCGATTGACGTATCCGTTTCGGGCCTGGCGTTTTTCTCCGATTTTCCCGTCCAGATTGGGCAACCGCTCAACATCACGGTGGGCAACCTGTTCACCGTGGATGTCGAGGTCGTCTCCTGCCGCCTCGAGCCGTCCGATGCGGACGCTTCGCAGCCGGTATACCGCGTGCAGTGCAGATTCTACGAGGAGGAGCAGGGCAAGTACCTGTTGGTAACAATCAAGGAACTGGACAAGAAGAAAGCCGAAGAGTGAGCAGACGGATCGGCGGCGCCCGCCAGTACCCCCCCCACGCGCTGGAAAACACCGGCTCCCCATGGCCAATGCAGGCCCGCATGCGCGGATTGGCCCGCCAATCCCGTGGAGCGGAGGGGTATCCGATTGCCCAGGCCAGCCGCGCGAGGCTATACTAACTCCATCGCGGCAATCAGGGCGCGGCTTGAGTTGCCGCTAAGGCCGGCGACGGAATTGCCGCGCGGTCGGCATTGCTTCGGACGCGATGGATCTCGAATTTTACCTGGATAATGCGGCCACCACTCCCATCCATGCGGACGTGCTGGAGGAGGCCCTGCCTTTGCTGCGGGAAGAATTCGGTAATCCGTCCTCTCCCCATCCCCATGGGATAAACGCCCACCGCGCCCTCAAGCGGGCCCGCGAGCGTCTGGCACGGATGCTCGGAGCGCCACCTGGGGCGGTCACCTTCACCAGCGGCGGCACGGAGAGCGACAACTTCGCCCTGAAGGGCGTGTTCGCTTCCCGGCGCTTAAAGGGAGACCGGCTGCTCGTCTCCGCCATCGAGCATCCCGCCGTGCTGGAATCCGCCCGCGCTCTGGAAGGCGCGGGCGTGCGGGTGGAGCGCATTCCCGTGACGCATCAGGGGACGGTGGAGATGGGAGCGTTCGAACGAATGCTGGACGGACAGGTGAGATTGGTCTCATGCATGGCCGTCAACAACGAGTTGGGCACCCTACAGCCGTTGCGGGAAATGGGCCGCGTCATCGCGGAGCGTTGCCCGCGTGCCGTCTTTCACGTGGACGCCGCGCAGGCGTTTACCAAAAGCGCGCTGGACTGGCGCGGGGCGCGCATCGACCTGCTCTCTCTGAGCGCCCATAAGGTACACGGCCCAAAAGGCGCGGGCGCGCTGGTGCGCTGCCGGCCGGTGGCCATTGAGCCCATGATGCACGGTGGAGGACATGAGGCGGGGCTTCGCAGCGGAACGGAGCATGTTTTTGGCGCGGTCGCATTTTCCCTGTCCGCCGAACGCACCGCCGCGTTGCATGCGGAACAGCGCAAGGCCCGGGCCGAATACCATGGCCGCTGGCTGGACTTCCTGGCGGAATTTCCGCGGCTGCGGGTATTCCGATCCCCCGCCGAAACGCCGTTCGTCGTGCATTTCTCCTTCCCGCCATTGCCGGGGGAGGTGGTATTGCACCATCTGGAGCAGGAAGGCCTGCTGGTCTCCACCGGTTCCGCGTGCTCATCCCGCAAGGTGGAACCCTCCCACGTGTTGCTGGCGGTGGGAATGGCCGAGCAGGAGGCGGTCTCCTCGATTCGTCTGTCGTTTTCCGTGTACAACACGCTCAAAGGCCTGGAATCGGTGTTTCCGGCGTTCCGGCGGGCCCTGGCAAAGCTGGCCCGGTTATAGTCCGGCAACCTCGCCCATAGGCGCCGGACAACAGTGCCTCGCCGCACACGATAGTGATGTCAACGTATCGAAAGGGCATACATCTCGATTTCCATCATGGCGCCATTCCATGATCCGAAGCACTGAGCATGAATCGGTGCAATCTTTTCATCTCCCCTCATATTTGTTATCCGTGATTCGCCCACGGGCGGCGGACGCAAGGCCGCGGAGGGTCACGGGCGCGCAGGAAGACGGGCAGGCGGGTGCGCCGATTGGCGCGAACCTCCCGCGTAGGCCGGCCGCGCAGGGGATGACAACGGCCGCTTGAAATGCCGTGAGATCGAAAAGCTGTTCAATCGATTAGCGGAGAGATGGAAAAGCAATGAGACAGCGGCGATGATACTAAGAGATCAGGCGGCCTTGGTGACCGGGGGCGGCGCCGGCATCGGGGAAGCCACCGCCCGCTTGCTCGCGGAAAATGGCGCGGCGGTGATGGTTGGCGATTGGAATGAGGAAAGCGCCAAGGCCACCGCGGCAGCTATCGGCAAAGCCGGCGGCAGGGCCGCTTATGTCAAGTGCGACGTTTCCAGGCAGGCGCAGGCGCAACGCGCCGTGGACATGACGGTGGAGACCTTCGGCAGAATCGATATACTGATCAACAATGCGGGAATCGCCAGAGACGCCACCGCCCTGAAGATGACCCCGGAGCAGTGGGACGAGGTGCTCGGCGTCAACTTGAGCGGCGTGTTCTACAGTTCCCAGGCTGCCGGACGCCACATGCGCGAACGGGGCTATGGGCGTATCGTCAACGCCTCTTCGATCTCCTGTTTCGGCAATTTCGGACAGACCAATTACGCGGCGACCAAGGCTGGCTTGGTGGGCATGACCCGTACCATGGCCATCGAGCTGGGCAAATACGGCATTACCGTCAACGCAATCGCTCCCGGCTTCATCAAGACGGCCATGACCGACGGCATGCCCGAGGATATCCGCGACGCCTCCATCAAGCGCATTCCGGTGGGAAGGATTG
>JACZVE010000089.1 GCA_022572825.1 SAR324 cluster bacterium | reverse complement strand
TTCCTTCATGGGGCCGTAACGTATATCGGCCTTGTCGCCCGCCCGTCCCGCGGCAACCAACGAGATGGCTTCCCAGGTCGATGACATGAGCACCTCGCCACTGGCCAGAAGGTCGACGCCATTCTGGAAGCCGTCCCAGAAGGTGCGGAACTGACCTTTTTTCTTTTGCTCGATCAGGAACTCGGCAACGGACTCGACTTCGTCCGGCTCCATGTTCGAGGGATCCTTGATACTGGCGATGCCGGATTCCTTGAGGTAGATCGCCGTATTGGTCAGCGTGGGACCGAAGTCGTGCTGCATGGCCACCCGCCCCTTGAACGCCGGGTCGAACAGCGGTGCCCAGGAATCGGGCGTGAAGTCCAACTCGTCCGGAAGGTAGGCCAAGGAGTCGGCGTTGGCGATATAGGGTATGCCGTATACTTTGCCCTTGTAGCGAATCGAATGACCGGCCGAGCCGTTTGGGTCGCGTACTACGTCTCGCAGGAGACCCCAATTCTTCAGTCGCTTGGGGTTCAGGGGCACGATGACCTTGTTCTCGGCCATGGCATCCTCCATGCCGCCCCCGTTATCGGTAAAGGCGTCGTAGAGTTTCTGCCCGTCCCCGACGATCATCTTGGTGAGGGCTTCTTGGGCGTCCGCGCTCTTGGCGGTCCATTTGATCTTGATGCCGGCCCGCTTCTCCAGGGGTTCCCAGGTTTTCCACGGCCGGGCGATGGTCGGACACCATAGTTTGATGCCGTGGCTTGCAGCGTACAGGTCGGGTAGCTTGCCGGCGGCAGCCAGCGCCGCAACTCCGGCCATCCCTTTCACGAAGATCCGACGATTGAATTCGGCCTGATTCATGATGCACTCCCTGCCTCTGATGTGAACAATTCCGATGGATTCCGGCGCGCTCAATCGCGCCTTAGGAGTGCGTTATAAGGCAGCGGCAGTGTTTCGTCAAGAAATCCGCCGCCCTGCTCAGGCGCGCGGCAATTGGTGTTCAATTGAATGCGATTGCCTCTGCGACCGACGGCCCCCGCTCCTGTCGGGAATTGCCCCGCAGGTTCACAAACGGCACGTGCTGGTTTTACAATGGCCGCGGTATGAGCGCTGCCCGAGTCCACCCCTGCGCGGAGGGTTGGCCATGTGGATCGTCATCATGCGTTGGATGCTGGTGTTCGTGCTTGCGTCTGCAGCCGGCTCGGCGGTCTACGTGTTGTGGAACAAGGAGCGGCTTGCACAGAATTTCTACCTGCGGGGCAAGGCACATTCCGCGGAGGGCGCTTTGCGCTCCGCCCTTGGCGGTTATACCATGGCCATCCTGCTCGATCCCGATGCGATCGACCCGTATCTGGCGCGCGCGCTGGCCAATCGGGAACTGCAGATGCCCCGTCGTGCCATCGCGGACCTGAACCACGCCATCGCCCTGGCGCCCGACAATCCCGACTTCTATTTTCTGCGCGGGAGCATTTCCGCCGACCTCCTGAGGGACTACCGGGGGGCGATCCGTGATTTCGACCGGATCATTCAGCTTGCGCCGAACCATGCACGGGCCTATTACCAACGGGGACTGGCCTACGAGCAGGTCAATAATTCCCAGCGGGCCATCCGGGACTTCAGCCGCGTCATCGCATTGCGCCCGGAGCTGGTGGAAGCGTATCTGCGCCGGGCGGAAGCCAATCGGCGCTACCGCAAGTTCGGTCTCGTCATTGAGGACTTGAGCGCCGTGCTGCGGCTGCGGCCAAACGATACGGCGGTCTATTACCTGCGCGGCAGGACCCATTTCGAGCTGGGACAATATCGCCAGGCCGTTGGCGATCTCGGCCGCGTGCTCGCGGAGGCACCACGGGGCGAGGCGCATTTTCTGCGCGGCACTGCCTACCTGCAGCTCGGAGAATACCGGCACGCCGTGACGGACTTTACGCGCACTATCGCCTTTCACCCCCGTTCGCTGCCGGCCTACTACAACCGCGCGCTGGCCTACGCGCAATTGGGGGAATTGGACGCGGCGCGCGCCGATTGGGCCCTCGTCTGCCAGCGGCAAATCAGCCCGCAGTCCGATGCCTGCGCTCGGATGGAGCAGGCGCCCTGACGCCTCCGCTACGCATCGTCTCCCGGCTCAACCCTCCTTAGTCCGCCGCTGGATAGTCGCTCCGGATGCGGGCGAAGCGGGCGTCGATCAGATCCGCGGAATCATCGTGGGTAAAGATATAGAAACGATTTCCCTCTATGGCCTGCATGACCCGTGCGCTTACCTGGTCGGGCATCCGCCACTCGGGCGAGATGGCCTTCATCCGCGCCCGCAGGTCTATGGGCGGCCGATCCACTTGCAATTGCGAGGGTCGATTGCGTTCTGCCTCGTAGATATTGGTGTCCACCGAGCTGGGACACAGCACGGAGACGCCGATGCGGGTTTCCTCCAACTCCAATGCCAACGCCTCGGACAATCCCACCACCGCGTATTTGGAAGCCACATAAGCCGCGGTGCGTGGCCAGACAACGGCCATACCCAGGATGGAGGCGGTGTTGACAATATGACCGTCTTGCTGCTGGGCGATCATTCTGGGAAGAAATGCCTCCAGGCCATGAATTACACCCCATAGATTGACCCCGAGCACCCACTCCCAATCCTGGTGGGTTGTATCCGCCAGGGTAACGCCGCCGGCAGTGACGCCTGCATTGTTGCACAGCACGTGCACCGCTCCATACCGGTTGAATGCTTGGTCGGCCAACGCTTTCACCGAGGTGCGCACCGAAACGTCCGTGTGATGGGTCAGGCACTCCACTCCCAAATCCGCGACCTCCCTCCCCGCGGCAACAAGCGGATCCATTTCGATGTCGGCCAATGCCAGCTTCATCCCGCGGCGGGCAAAATCCAGCGCCATGGCTTTGCCGATTCCGCTGGCGGCGCCCGTCACGACAGCGACCTTGTTGCGGAATTCCTTCACTTGCCTTCCCCTCAAGCTGCCTCTATGCGGGCGTACGCTCAATTACACCTCACCCGCCGGCCCCTCTCCGACGGGTGTCTATACGGAACACCGGGAGAGGGGGAGTGGCCGATGGCAATTCCATTTCGGCCGCACGGGTTATGCCGCCCTGTTCGCCTCTCTCCTGTCGTCAAGACACCGCGGAGAGAGGCAGCCTGACCACTAAAAGCGGTCGCGAGAGCGGCGGTTTCTGCAAGCGTTTCCGTCCGCTTTCAGTGGTCAGACGGGGTGAGGTTTTAGTTCGCGCCCAGATTGCTCATGAAGCGATGCTTGAGGAAGGTGGGGCTTTTCGGTGGCCGCGCGGTGCGCTCCCGTTGCTCCACGAGCGCCTGAATGAACCATGGCCCCGGTTCGACCAGGGCCCGCTCCAGCGCCGACTGAAAGGCGGCCAGCGTCTCGACGCGCTCGGCACGGGGAAAACCGGCGCCTTCGGCGATGCGCGCCAAATCGGCCGACGCGGATGTGGCGGTCGGCTGACCTCCGGTGAGATAATGCGCGCGATTGTCGAAGACGACGTGCACCATATTGCGAGCGGCACGCCACGCCGTGGTCGCCAGGGAACCGAGGTTCATCAGGATGGCGCCATCGCCGTCCAGCACCAGCACCCGCCGCTCGGGGCAGGCCATCGCCATGCCCAGGCCGACAGAGCTGGCCATCCCCATCGCGTTCCACAGATAAAAGTTCTCGGGACGGTCCTCCGCGGCGAACAGCTCGTACTTGGTGTTGCCCAGGGAGGCCACCACCAGCTCGTCGGTCAGCCTGCCCGCCAGATACTGCATCGCTTGCCGTGAATCGATCATGCCCGCCATGCTCCTCCGGCCGGAGTCCCCGCATTCCGGCCGCGCTTTCTTGCTCAACAGCGGCATCACGCGTCGCCATCTTCGCGGCGGACGGCACCGCCGGCACGATGGGTCACCGTCGGGAAAGCCTGGCCGCCAGGGTTTGCGGCTGCCGCCGGCCCCGCGGGCTCATCCCGCCGTGGGATGGCGTTCACCGCCACGGCTTGCCCCCGCCGCGCCGATGCACGACCATGACGTCATATCCCGGCCGCAGGCGCGGCCGCCGCATCCGCCCCGCGCGGTGACCTCACCCTCACGGTTAATCCTCCCCTATGATCCTTCCGCCGGGTCCCTCCGCCCATGCAGCGGCAATGCGGTGCCGGTCCCATGGCTGGCCGCTCCGCCTCGCTTTGGCGCGGCGGGCGTTCGCGGGCCTGGCGGGGATCGTCCTGGGGTGGGCGATATCCGCTTCCGCGGCAGGGGTTCCGGGGCAGTGGATCGAGCGCATGGAAGGTCTCGCGCTTGACGGACAGCAGGTGTTGCTCCGGCAAAATCCCCGGCGCTTCGTGCGCCTTCACACACCGACGGTGTGGGAGGCGGTGAGCAACATGATCCACTATCGCGGCGCCATTTATCTCGTCGGCAGCAAACTCTACGTCAACCACAACTCCGCCGACATCTATCGCTACGATCCCCGCCGGGATGCAATGCGCTACGAGACGCACCTGTTCAGCCAGGATGCCGGCAAACCCGCCGTATTCCGTGGACTGCTCTTCTACCCGGCCGAGGACTCGCGCTTTTCGGCGGGCGTTGGAGAGTACTATGTCACCGACGGCGTGGAATGGGAATGGCATCAGGCCCGCGGAGCGCGGGCGATCCATTTCCATGCCTTCCATGCCCACGACGGCAGGCTTTTCGCGGCCGCGGCGGCGTGGAACGGACTGCTCTATGCTTCCCGCAACGGCCTGGATGACTGGCGGCTGATTTACAGCCATGCCACAAGCAGTGGCCGGGTCACCCGCATCAACGGCCTGAGCGCCTTCCAAGACCGTCTCTTCGCGGGGGGCTTTTCCCAATCGCTGCTGGAGCACTATCTGTTTCGGCTGGATGGCGACACATTGCGGCCCGTCACCGCCGTGCCGCGCAGCCGCTGGGTGGTGCTGCTCGGCGCCTACCGTGGCTGGCTGTACCTGCACCTCGTCGGCGGGCAGCAGCGCGGGCTGTATCGCTTTGACGGCCAGCACGCGGAGAAGCTGTCGCTTCCCGAGGATATCCAGCTCAGCGCCGGCGTCGCACATGGCGGTTCATTGTACCTGGCGGGGCACCGCAAAGGGGCGGGGATCGTGTTGCGGAGCGGCGATGGTAGCAGCTTCAAGACCGTCCAGACATTTGACGGTCGCGAGCCGATCGATCTGGCCACATCCAATGGCCGTCTGTTCCTTGGCGTTCGCGTGCCCGGCTCGCGCGGCGAGCTGTGGGTCTCCCGAAACGCTGCGCGGCAGGGCACGTTGTGGAGCAGGGCGCTGCGCGAGCCGGATTTCCGGTCGCGGCTGCGGGCATTCATCCCCGACGGCACCGGCCTTGCCTATCAGATCGCCCACGGAGGCGGACCGTTTGCCGGCCCGGGTGGCGCCCCGGACGCCTATTACCCATGGGATCGAGCGCCCGCAGGAAGCCCGCCCGGGCGACCGTATCGCCTGAAGATACGCTTTCGCGGTGACGCAAAGCGCTCGCCCTACCTGGCCTGGGGTGCGCAGCCCGATCTCGAGAGTCCGGCACCGCCGCTGCCTGCCAAGCGCCGCCCTCGCTTCGATCCCGGCGAGCTGGAAGCGCGGCTGCAAAAGCTGGAGTCCCTGCGCACCCTGGGTCGCTTTTGGGACATCCGCCCGTTTGCGGCCGAGCTGCGCGAATTGGGCGCCAGCGGAGCGCCGGCTGTCGTACGCTGGCTGGAGGGCCGCCTGAAGCACCGCTATCCGATCGGGGAGGTGGGCATTTTCGGCGGCAGGAACCGGCTGCGCACGGACCGGCTCATCCGCCACTATCTGCTGATGGGCTTGGCCTTGAGCGGCCGCGGTCGGGTGCCGCCCTCCCTGTGGGAGGCGCCCTTCGATCACCGGCCCAACGGCCCCGAGAAGTTCTACGCACCCCATGAGGCCGCCGTCTTCGCGGCGGGCCAGCTTCGGCAGAACGATCCGCAGACCGTTGCCTCCCTGGTCAATCTCCTGCACCGGCGCGATCTGCCGCTGTGGTTCCGGGGCGACGCCGTGGGCGCCCTGACCCGGATTACGGGCCAACGCTTCGGCTACGACTTCCAACGCTGGGCTGCCTGGCTGGAAGCGCGCGGCGGCGGGCGCCAAGCCACCGGTAGTGGCGCGGGTGCCCGCGCCCTCAAGCGCTAACGGCCTCCGCGGCCTGTGGCAGGCTCACGGTATCCTCGCGCAGCAACAGATCGGTGGCCCTGCGGTCCCAAGTATCGCGCTCCCATGCCTCCTCGCCGCCCGCGAAGGGGGACGCCAGGCGATGCTCCAGCACCAGGCGCGCGGTGACCAGCCGGCGCGCATCCCCACCCGCTGCGCCGAGGCGGCTGCCTTCCCAGGCGAGCAGCACCGCGCTGGCGGCATGGTACAGGCCGCTTGCCGCCTGGCGGGCGAGCGCCTCTCGTTGCGGGTCGGCGGCCACCTGCGCCGCGAAGTCGGCCGCCCGATCGACGACCCCACGCAGCCGCTCGCGAAACTGCGCGGGCACGCCTTCGGCCGCCGACAGGCACTCCCGCAGCGCTTCGGCAAGGGCCACCTGGGCGCCCTCCTTGCCCACCGCGCGGGTGATTGCGTCCAGGGCGTTGATGTTGCTGGTGCCCTCCCAGAGCACGCCCAGGTGGGCATCCCGCACCAGCCGGGCGTTGACCCAGTCTTCCACGTACCCGTTGCCGCCGCGCACCTCCATGGCGCCAGTGGCGACCCTGATGTTGTCCCGGCAGCTGCGGAACTTGAGCAGGGGCGTGAGAATGCGCAACACACGGGCCGCGGCGGCTTCGCCTTCGCTGGCGCGCTGCATTAGCGCGGCCGTGAAGGCGAACACGGAGAGCGCCTGTTCCGTGGGAACGATCAGCTTGGCCAGTTGGCGGCGCATGAGCGGCAGGTCTATGAGCCGACGCCCGAATGCCTGCCGATGACGAGCCGCCTGGAGGGATTCGTTCAGGCAGCGGCGCATCATCGCCGCCGCTCGCACGCCGTGAGAAAGGCGGGAGAGATTGACCTGCTCCAGCATTTGTTTCAAGCCTCGATCCAGCGCGCCCACCTGGTAGGCCAGCGCTCCCTGCAAAACGATCTCCCCGCTGGCCATGGAACGGGAGCCCAGCTTGTCCTTCAGGCGCACGATGCGGTAGTCGTTCGGCGAGCCATCTTCCAGGCGCCGCGGCATGGCAAACAGGCCCAGGCCGCCGGTGCCGGGCGGTGCGCCCTCGGGACGCGCCAGCAGAAGGGCGACCTCCGCATCGGTGTGGGAGCAGAACCATTTTTCCCCGTAGAGCCGCCAATGGTCGCCGTCGCGGCGCGCAAGGGTCTCGATAGCCCCTACGTCGGAGCCGCCCGACTTTTCCGTCATAAACTGAGTGCCCTTCCAGAGCTCACTCAGATCCTGGGAGAGCATATGGGGCACGAAGCGTCGTTTCAGCGCCTCGCTACCGAACTGGATCAGCAGGTGGGTGGAGGTGTCCGTGACGCTTACCGGGCACATCAGCCCGAACTCCGCCTGCGTGAACAGGTATTGAAAGGCGTACTTGGCGATAGGAGGTAGCGGCTCCGGCCAATCCAGCACGCCGCCGCGGTGGCTCATGGCATGCATGCCGAACTCGCCGAACGCGACGCGCTCCAGTTCCCGGTATGCCGGGTGGTACTCGATCCATTGCTCGTCGCGCCCGTAGCGATCCCGTGCCTGCAGCACGGGGGGATGCTTGTCCGCCGTGTGCGCAAGCTCGTCCAGCCGCCCTCCGGCAAGCTCCCCCATGCGATGAAGATACGGCTGCAGGTGATCGAGCAATGCCTCGGGTGTGTAAAGGCGCAGCAAGTCCCGGAACGCGTGATCTATCAGGTAGAAGTTCAGGCCGCGGCAATCAGGGGCGATAGGCTGCGGGCCACGCCCATCGGTTGCAGCCGGCCGTGGCAGGACGGCTCTTTGCGATCGCGTCGCCGTCATGAGGCCTCCTCCTTGCGGTGCGGGCCCTGCACACGGTCTCGCAACGCCGCGCGGCACTGGCCCACGCACTCAGCGAAACCGCCGCGAAACCATCGTGGAGCTCGGGACGACGAGCTTGCGCCGCCCCGGCCGGGCCAGTTTAGCTCAATTTTGCAGGAATTACCGCCAGGCCATGCAGACGGACGCGATGGCGTGCCGTTAGGGCAGAGCAGATACCTGGCACCATACAGCAACACGGGCAAATGCGCTGCCGGGGTAATCAAGCCCGGCCCGTCCGACTAGGGGGCCAGGGCTCAGGGCGGATCGATCGCATTGCGAATGGCGGCGAATAGCTCCTCGGCGGCATAGGGCTTCTGCAGCAGTCGCACCTTCTCCCTGGACAGAAAGTCCTCGCCGAGCGAGTTGGCCGTAAAGCCGCTGGTGAACAGCACGGGCAGGTCGGGATTGATCTGCTTGATGAGATCGTAGGCTTCGCGGCCGGACATGTTCGGCATGATGACATCCAACAGCACCAGATCGATCTTATCGCCCAGACGGGTAAACGCGTCGAAGGCCTCCCTCCCGTCCCGCGCGGGCACAACCGTGTAGCCTTTGTGCTCGAGCATCTGCACGGTCAGCTCCAGCAGTTCCTCGGTATTTTCCGCGACGAGGATGGTCTCCCCACCGCCCCGACTCGGCGCCGGCGTTTGTTCACGGGACGGGACCGCCTCCTCCCCGGCAACGGGAAGGAACAACTGAAAGGTGGTGCCGGCACCGGGGTCGCTGTCCACGGTGATGTAGCCTTGGTGTTGCCGGACGATGCCGTACACCATGGAAAGTCCCAGCCCGCTCCCTTTGTCCAGATCCTTGGTGGTGAAGAAGGGATTGAAGATCTGCTCACGCACCTCCTCGGCGATTCCCGTACCGGTATCGCGGATGTCGATCCGCGCGTACTCTCCCGGCCGCTCCCAGGAGTGGCTTTCGCAAAACGCGTCGTCCGCTGTGAACGGCGCCGTCGCGATCGTCAGCCGGCCACCCTCCGGCATGGCATCACGGGCATTGAGGCACAGGTTCAAGAGCGCCTGCTCGATCATCCCGGCGTCGGCTTCGACCGGCGCCAGCCCCTGACCCGGCTCGAATATCAGCTCAACGGCTTCCCCGACGGCGACCTGCACCATTTTTTGCAGGTTGGCGATCAATGCGTTGAGATCGACGATGCGCGTCCGCATCTGGCTTTGCCGGCTGAAGGTCAACAGTTGGCGCGTCAGATTGCTGGCTCTGTGGGAAGCACGAATTGTCTTATCCAGATCCTGCCGGATCTTCTCGTTGGCCGCGGGATTGGCCTGCGCAATCTGCGCGTAGCCGCAGATGATCTGCAGGATGTTGTTGAAATCGTGGGCCAGACCGCCCGTCAGTTGTC
>JACZVE010000429.1 GCA_022572825.1 SAR324 cluster bacterium | reverse complement strand
AAGATTGAGCATGACGAACACCCCGATGATGTCGCGCTCTTTTTTCAGAATATCCATGTAGTTGTAAGGCAGGTAGGGGAAAGCATCCGAAATGCGCCGCATGAGCCTGTTCAACTGATCCTGCTTGATGAAGGCCAGCTCGTTGTGAATGTTGTTGCCCTGATTGAGTTTCTTGTCGTCCAGCTCCACAATGGTGATGCGCTCTTCCGGCGTGCCCTTGTCCAGCATTCCGTAGTAGCCGTTCAGCACGCAGTGGGCGATTCCGCTGGCGAACCCGGATTTTTCCAACAAGAGCACGCGCTCGGGCAGATAACTGACGTTGCGGCCGGACAGCGCTGATTTTTCCAGCAAGGTCTGCTTTTGGAAGGACATGAACGCCCAGCCCTGATTGGGCCGGTAGCTGGCCTCGATCCCGTTGCGGGCCACCTTGAGGTGCTTCATGATCACCCGCGGCACCACGTTGAGCGGCGGCTGAAAGTTCTCGACATAGAAGTTCAGCCATAGCTCGACTTCCTTGGATTCGCCGGCATGGTCGCGGATGCCCATGTTGGCCATCTTTTCTTCCACCCGCATCATCGAGCGCTGGAACAGCTCGCGCATTTCCTTTTCGAACAGGATCAAACCCCGCACACCGCCGGACAGCAGGTTGTCCAGGTTGATGCGGCGCGGGCTGCCCGGCGGGAAGGCGCGCTGGAGGAATTCCGCCAGCACCTGCTCGCGATGAGTCGGCGGGACGGCGGCCTCCTTGCCTTTGCGCTGAGCCGGCTCCATCACGTCCGATACGCGCACGTGGAGGCAGAATGCCAGGTCGATCACCTTGGAAATCCGGTGCCGTTCGCTGACATTGATGCCCGACACCCCGCCCTCCTCGCAAAATCCTATTTTCAGCGCCTTGAAGCGCAGCCACCAGGGATCCTGCAACAGCGCGGGAAACTTTTCTTCGATTTCCAGCACCGCCCAGGCCGGCAGCCCCGTTTTCAGGGACTCCATATCCTCCAATTGCTGCGAGGCCGTCTGCGGCGGCTTGGCTGGCTCGGCATCCTCGGGCTGCTCGGCCTTGGTGCCGCGCACGATGGCAAGGGCGTCACGGTGCTTGGGCGCCGCCAGGGTCTCGGCGGGCTCATCGCTGGGCTTGGGAGAGGCCAGCCGGTTGATCGCGTCGGGCTCCTTGACGATCTGGATAATCGTCTTGATCAGGTGTTTGTCCAGGAGCATCTCGAAGCGGAACAGGTTGAGAATCGCCTTGGGCAGATTGCCGGAGGATGCCTTGAAGGCCTCCCAGTAAATGGCTCCCCCGTGCCGGGCGACGTACTCCACGTCCAGATCCGGCACGTTGCCGAGGTCGACGAAGCGGTGCCGGTGCTCATCGTAGAGGTCAACGGCCTGAAAGCGGACGTAGTCCATAATGCGCGGGTAGAGCGTCGAATCGTTGTTGATCGCCTTGGGCAGCATGAAGTGGGTCGGCACCACGGGCGTAAACTGAATGCCCGGCATCAGCGTCTCGTAATTGAGGATCATCTCGTAGGCCGAGCCGGAGGACTCCTTGAACTCCAGGGTGGAACTATAGTTGCCCTGCCGGAACCACTCCGTGGTGTATACGAACAGATAGATTTCCTCCTCGGGAAACTTGTCGTTGATGTATTGCTGAATGCGGCCGATGCGCTCCTTCAACAGCGCTTCCTGTTGCCGAAGCTCGCCGGCCAATTTCAGTTTTTCACTGCGCTTCATCAGGTTGAGCAGCTCGTGCAACACCTGCAGGCGGAGCGTCTTGTCGGCGCTGTCCTGGAACAGCTTGGCGGCGAATTCGCGATCGCCTAGCACCAGGTATTTGTAGAGGCCAGGGTATGTGCGCGCCAGCTGATCGGCCGCCGCTTTGCCGAGTTTGGCGCGGATGGCCGAATCGCGCAGGGCGTCCATGGATATATTCTGCTGGCGGCGCACCTGGCCGATCCGCCACTTGTGCTCGGCATTGAGCGCCGCCTTGAAGACATTGTCATCCCAGTTTTGCGTATTGAGCGGGAAAGGGATCAGGTCGTAAATCACCTGCAGATCCAAGTCTGAATCCTTGGACTTGTGGCCGATCGTGCCGATGGAGCCCACCGACTGGACGCTGACAATTGGGTGAATCTCAGGCTGCCTATCCCCATAGGGGTGCATGCCGAATACGCCCTCCACGTAGGACTCGTACTCGTTCTTGATCAGCGGGGGGAGCAGCCCAATTGCCTGCACGCCCGCCGGGGCGCCTTCCAGGTAAAGATCGGCCATGGCCTCCACGGGCACCTGGCGACGGACGCCCTTCACCGTCGCCCAGGATTTCTTGGCGAACTTCCACCTTGCGAGCCTGGGATCATTGACGTGCAGCAGAAACAGCAGCTCATAGACCGCCATCCGCATATCCCG